>JACMLA010000310.1 GCA_014379815.1 Bryobacteraceae bacterium
CAATCCGGGCCGATCGGGCCCTACCATCAGCGGTACGATTCTGTTTGCCACCGCACTGCGCTGGCTGGCCGGAATAATATTGCCCGGGTACGGATCCCGGACCGGCACGCCGTTCACTTCGCGCGTGCTCGAGGGGTTGTAGATCTGCCCTTCCAAAATGGGACGACCGAGCGCGTCCGTTCCGGCTGTCCGGCCCGTTAGCAAGGCGCTGAAGTCGCCCTGCTTGAACGCATCGATAGGGGTCGTGTTACCAAAGCCGGGGAGAACACCGGAGCGAAACTTCAGATAGTCCCAATTCGTAAAGAAAAACGTCTTGTTCCGACCGTCGTACACCTTCGGAATGTAGACCGGACCGCCGATGGTGAAGCCGTAAGCATTGCTGCGAACTTTAGAAGCGCGTTCCGGGAAGAAGCCGCGCGCGTTCAGCTTGTCGTTGGCGAAAAACTCGTAAAAGCTGCCATGCAGATCCTTGGTGCCACCCTTGGAAGTGTACTCAACGGTCCCGCCACTTGAGTGCCCATACTGAGCGGAATAGCTGGAAGTGATTACCTTCATTTCTCCGATGCTCTCGAAGGGTGGGCCGGCTTCGTGGCTGCCATTGTGGCCTGCGGCGTATCCGAATGCCACTCCGTCAAAGAAGTTCTCGGCAGCTTGTGTCTGTCCGCCATTCAGGCGGGAACTGAAGGCGCTTCCCCGGAACATAGGGTCACCATTGGGTTTCATTGGTGTAAAGCCGGGCTGCAGTTGCAACAGCGCTTCGGCGAGGCGAACATCCGCACCCATAATGACCGGCAGATTTTTGTAGTAAGTGCTGTCCACGGTGTGTGTCACATCCGCGTTGGCAGTGTTCAAAATTTCCGCAGAGGCAACAACAGTCACTTGATCTGAGACCTGCCCAAGTTCGAGTATGATGTCCTGCCGCGATACCTGGCCACCGACAAGGCGGAGACCCGAACGCACGGTGGTCTTAAACCCGGGCTGCACCACGGAAATCGTGTAAGAGCCCAGAACCAACGAAGGGGAGGAGTATGCGCCCGCCTCGTTTGTGGTGCTTTCCGAGGCCACGCCGGTTTCATCGTTGAGCACTCGTACCGTGGCTCCAACGATGTTGCTGCCCGTGGGATCTGTGACAATCCCGGTGACAGTGGCACGGTCCGCTCGTTGCGCGACGAGCGGAGTGGAAAGGGCGAGAGCCAGAGCGAGGCCGACAATCAATTTGCAGACGGGGCGAGTGTTCACGTTGTCTACTCCGTGCGATATCGTACACTTACACAGCAACTAACCCAACACGTGCGCTGGAAGGCACATGTTCTTTTCTGACTGCAAACGCTATCAGAATGAGTTCTCAGTGTCAATGAAAAACTAATTCCTTTTCACTAGGAGTGCAAATTTGTGAAAAATACATTCTTTCGCCTGTCTGGAAACTAGCGGCGCCGTCGGTTCAAGCCCAGCGATTTGTGTAACCGCTTGCATCTCGGCGGAACTTCGCATGTAATAGTTTCACCTGGTCTATTTCCGGGGAGGATTTGTCAGGGTTGCCATGAAGCTGGAAGAAGTCGCCAAACGAGCGAAAGTGTCGACTGCCACGGTATCCCGTGTCGTAAACGAAACCGGCCTGGTTAAACCGGCGACCCGCGCGAGAGTGGTGCGCGCTATCGCGGATCTTAACTATCACCCCAACCTTCATGCCCGAACTCTCGCTGGAGGGAAGAGCCGTACCATAGGCATGATCGTCTCCAATCTCGAGAACCCTTTCTTTCTTGACGTTTTCAGAGCTGTCGAGACTCTGGCGCACGCCAGTGGCTACGAAGTAGTGGTGGCGAACACTGATTACAGCACCGAGCGACTGGTTAGAAGCATCCGGTTGATGATCGGGCGCCGTGTAGCAGGCCTCGCCGCCATCGTTTCCGAGATGGAGCCTGCGTTGATTGATGAACTGACGAGTTCAGGAATTCCAGTAGTCTTTTACGATGTAGGAACGGCCCGGGCAAACATCACGAACATACGTGTAAACTACCGCAAGGGCATTGAGAAAGCCGTTGAATATCTGCACAGCCTCGGTCACTGGCGGATCGGTTTTGTGGGGCATGATTCTGTGTTGGGGCCAATTCATGACCGTATCCAGTGCCTGCTGGATTTGGTCCCGTGTTACACGCCCAGGCTTGAGGTACGGCATGCTGTGGATACCGACAGTTTCGAGGGTGGACAACGCGCGGTTCGCGAACTTCTTCGCTCAGGACCTCAGCCAACGGCGATTATGTGCGTGAACGATTTTATGGCTGTTGGGGTGATCCGCGAATTGCGGGAGCGAGGCCTCCGGGTGCCCGCCGACATTTCCGTGACGGGCTTCGACAACATTAAACTGGCGGACTTTTGCTACCCTTCTCTGACGACTGTTCATATTCCCCGGGACGTCATCGGCAAGATGGTTTTTGAAAGCCTGGTAGCGGGCACCGCGAACGAAATTCCTGCAGGGCGCGAACTGATTGTCGATCCCGATTTTCTCGTGCGGGAATCGACAGGTCGCGCGCGAATCTGAGAAAGGGCAAGAATGCTGCAGTCACTGCGCATAGAGGTGCTTGAAGCGAACCTGGCGTTGGTAGAGCGCGGCCTTGTGCTCTATACCTTCGGGAATGCGAGCGGTATTTCCCGTGAAGACGGCCTCGTGGTAATCAAGCCTAGCGGAGTATCGTACGCCTCTATGACGCCTGACGACCTCGTGGTACTTGATCTAAATGGCCAAATCGTGGAAGGCGCGATGCGTCCGTCGTCAGATACTCCAACACACCTCGCTCTCTACCGCGCGTTCCCATCTATCGGCGGCGTGGTTCACACTCACTCCCACTTTGCTACTTGCTGGGCGCAAGCTTGCCGGGATATACCGTGTTTCGGTACGACCCACGCGGACTATTTTTATGGCTCCATTCCTGTGACCGCGCATCTGGATCCGTCCGAGATCGAATCGGAATACGAATGGAATACGGGAGAGGCAATCATCCGCCGCTTTGAGACTGTGGATCACACTTCGATTCCGGCCGTTTTGGTTGCCGGTCACGCTCCGTTCTGCTGGGGTCCGTCGGTGACTGAAGCGGCGCAGACCGCTGTGATTCTGGAAGAGGTGGCGCGCATGGCGTACCACACGATCGGCATTAATTCTGACGTCTTGCCGCTGCCCCGGGCGTTGCTGAATAAGCATTTCCTGAGAAAGCATGGCGACCGGGCTTACTATGGCCAGCCTCGGTCGACAGGATGACGAATGTGTTCCGAATTAGGTCTTTTGCTTACTCATAATAGTTGGGACAGCCTTGTAGTCGTGTTCCAGTTGCGGATGGTCATACTTTTGTAGGCAGCAGTAGTAGTTAGCTTTGCCAGATGACTCTGACTGGCCCTGCTTATTAGCCTTTTGAAATATAGAACACCATTGCCCTCAAAAGCTTCGTCAACTTGTTCCTTCAAGCTGATTGTTGGCAACACCTCTCGCGCGCAAAGCGGTGACTTTACGAAAACGACATCGTACCGGTATTGGGCAGGATCAGCTCCGAATGCTGGAGGAGCTTTCTTTATGACTCTCACAAGCTGCTTTTGTGACACGA
>JACMLA010000002.1 GCA_014379815.1 Bryobacteraceae bacterium
CTGCGCGATCCGGCTTTCGAATGCCGCCTTCACGATCTCCGGGAAGTTGAAGGTAGCCCGTCCACCGCCAGCGTGACGTTCCCAGTTTTCCAGAGCTTTGCGGGCTGGTTGGGCGAAGAAGTCCTGCACAGCTTCCAGAGCTCTGGCGTGCATCTCGCCGCCTTTCAGACTTTCGGGCGAGCCCTGCACGCCCTCGGTCCAGAGGTTCGGATAATCGTTGATGTTGCTGTAGATGTGACGCTCGTACTCAACACCACATAGCACGAGAGGATCATTAGCGCCTTTCAGAAGTTCAGTAACGGCTTTGTTGATCTGGCGATAAAAGTTCGCAATATGTTCGTCCTTGTTGTCGCGATCCTGCGTCGAGGTGAAGGAGCCTACGGTGGAACCTGGTTCGGCATTTGGTTCAGGGCCGTGACTGGCACCGCTGGTGGGTGACCCGGTATTGAGCCACGTTGCGATACTGGTGGGCGTTCCAGCGGGGAATGGAACTTCCTCAGAGCTCACGTTGGTGCATTTGAGAAGCCGGACGTGCTTCTGGCTCAGAGCGAGAACGTAAAACTGCTGTTCCGCAAGCCGGATCGCGTGGAGCATGGGAAACACGTGGAAGAAGTCTCCAACGACAGCAGTCTCATCCAGTTCGCGCTGCACTTCGAACGCCCGGAAGATTCCCGGTGATCGCAGGATTGCGAGGCTGCCGCCGTGACCTCCCCACTTGTCGGACTCGGCTTCTACCTGATGGAGCGATTCGATCAGCTCGAGCCGTACCGGTCGTGACAGATCGGGCCAGCCTTCCTGCAGCTTCTGCTCCGCCTGGCGGATGACACCTTTCAATCGCTGAAAGTCGGATCTGCTGGTATTTGAGGAAGGCTCCAGATGGAGATACACCGTGATGCACGGACCTTCAACGTTTCCGAACTTACGTAGTTCATCAAAGTGGAGCACGCGGGTAATTTCGAGTTGCTTTTGCATGTTTGCGGTGACCGTCTGCAAAGGGGACGCGCCCACGAAACAGGTGTTACCACGGTTTCGTTAGCACGACTGTAATCAGACGCGTACGGCGTGCTCGGGAGCGGGAGTTGTGGTGGGCTCATCGGACGCTGGATTACCTTTTGGAAGGCGTACGGTGAACGTCGTGCCGGAGCCGGGCTGACTCCAGACGTTGATCGTGCCCCCGTGAGCCCGCACGATCCAGGCGACGAAGCTGAGACCAAGGCCAAGGCCGCGTTCGGGCACATTGTCAGATCGCTGACGCTCAGCTGATGGTACGCGGTAGAAGCGATCGAAGATGTATGGCAAATGGTCAGGCGCGATGCCGACACCGGTGTCGGAGATTACCAGCTCTGCACTTTCGTTGTCCGCCGGATACACCGAGACTGTTAGTTTGCCGTCTGCGGGCGTGTACTTTACTGCGTTGGAAAGCAGGTTGGAGAGAAGACGCTCGATCTGGATACGATCGGCTTCGATCACAACCGGTTCGGATCGGGCAATGGAAAGATGGACGCGCGCGCCTTCTGCGGGAATCTGGAATTCTTCGACGCGGGCGACTACCAGCTCCTGCAAATCCACTGGTTCTTTACTGAGAGCGAGCTGGCCGGATTCGGCCTGGGAGAGCAGCAGCAAGGCGCGAATGGTTTTAGAAAGCCGCTCCACATCCTGAAGCGCGTCGAGGATAGCGTCCTGATAATGTTCGGTGGTAGTCGCGGTGAGCAGCGCAACCTCCAGCTGACCACGGATGGCCGTGAGAGGGGTCCGCAATTCATGAGAAACGTCGGTGGAGAACTGCCGGGTTTGCGTGAACGAACGCTCGAGACGCCCGATCATGTGATTAAACGACTCGATCAGACGGTCGAGCTCATCGTTACAGTTGCGCGAGGGGATCTCTACCGCCATATTCAGGCTGGTGATGCGTTCCGCGGTTTGCGCAAGCTGATTGACGGGCACCAGCGCCCTCCCCGCCATGAACCAGCCAAGGACGGCGGCGCTCACAATCATCGAGGGTAGTATCCAGCCGTAGTACCAGGAGAACTGAGCCAGTATTCGGGCCTGCTCTTCGTTGGAGCGCCCGATAGCGACGTAATACAGCTTGTCGTCCTCGGCTGTCATGACTCCGGTACGAACGAGGTACGGTGTGTCGTCCTCGTGATTTACGGTCTTCCAGGCGGTCTGACTTTTACGCTTGATGAACTGGCGAATCTCCTCCGGTGTTTCCTGCGGCAGCTGGAGGTATCTGGGGCTGATCTGGAGAGTGTTCCCGGCGCTATCTGCGAGGCGGTAGACCTGACGGAGCCTATCGACGATCAGGGCCTCCTCCGGGTCGTCGCGATCGTAGTACCAGTTGATCTCCGGACGCGGGTCTCTGCTTCTGCGCTTAGGCTTTTCGATGCGCAGATAGCCACGGACCGCGGCCCACTCCTCATCCAGAATCGCGTGGGAGTGGGTGTCGTAAATGGACCGTATGGTCTCGCGAAAGAAGATTCCGAGGAACGAAAGGAGGATCGTGAAAAAGAGGACGTAGGTTAGAGTGAGGCGGAACCGGAGGCTTCGAGTGACACCGCTGGGTCTGGCGAGGATACGCCGCAGCAGGGTAGTCATGTCTTCAGTTTAGCTGCACGACAGTTTAACGGCACGACGCTCTGTTCGCGCCACGCGGCTATTGCAGGGGAGCGAGAGGTCTTGGAACCGCAGTCTCTTCTGTGGTGTCGAGCTTATATCCGATGCCGCGAACGGTATGGATGAGCTTGACGGACCAGCGGTCGTCGATTTTGCTGCGAAGGTGGCGGATATAAACATCGACGATGTTGGTGAGACCGTCATAATCCATGTCCCAGACGTGCTCAACGATCATGGTGCGGCTTAAGGGGCGGCCCTGGTTGCGCAGCATGTATTCGAGAATGCTGAACTCTTTCGGTGCCAGATCGATGGGCTCGCCGCCACGCGTAACTCGCCGGCGAATGGTGTCGAGGACGAGGTCTGCCAGCTGAAGTTTCTCCGGCGAGGGCTGACCGCGACGGAGCAGGACGCGGACACGAGCGAGGAGCTCGGCAAAGGCGAACGGCTTGACGAGGTAGTCATCGGCGCCGGTCTCCAGACCCTTAACACGGTCGTTTACGGTGCCTCTCGCGCTAAGAATCAGGACTGGCGGGCTTGTCTTCCGATTGCGGATC
>JACMLA010000311.1 GCA_014379815.1 Bryobacteraceae bacterium
ACGTGCATTCCGTCTCCGCCGGTGGTCTTGGGGTAGCCTTTGAGCTTGATCTGATCCAGAACTCGCTGTACTTCCTGTGCAGCTTCTACGATTTTGGAGAACGGGCACTCAACAGGATCGAGGTCGATGAGAATGTAGTCCGGGAAATCCAGCGTACCTACGCGGCTCATCCAGGGATTCTGATCGATGCACGCCAGATTCGTCAGATACAACAATGTAGATCTGTCGTCGGCAACGATGAAGCGTATCGGCTCGCCCCGATGCTCCGAGGGAATAGGTTCGATCCGTAACCAGTCAGGATAACTGTCAGGCGTATTCTTCTGAAAGAAGAACTCTTCGTGAATGCCGCCCGGATACCGTTTCAAGGACAGGGGCCGGTCCCGGAGATGCGGCACCAGAAATCCTGCCACAGCATCGTAGTAATTCAGAACATCCCGCTTGGTGATCTTATCTTTCGGGAACCAGACCTTATCGAGATTGGTGAACTTCAGTGTTCGCCCGTCTACCCGAACGGTAGTCTCTTTAATCCTTGGAGGCAGTAGCGGGCCGTCCGCACGTTCTTCGGGAGCAGCGGCTGCTGGCACTGCCGGCCCTGGTTCCACGCTGTCTTCAGCCCGTTCCCGCGTGACGTCCTTTGGGCTCCGGTCATTTCGCAGACCAAGGTAGACAGGCGCGCGGAGACGGCCCTCTTTCGTCCACTCTACGAACTTGCATTCGCAGACCAGTTCAGGATTCACCCACGTCGCTTTTCGCAACATCGCGGGTGTCGTTCGAAACGGTTTGTCTGCCGTCTGCAGTGCCTGCAATTTGCGGAACAGATCGTTAAGGGTCTTGTCGTCGAAGCCAGTACCTACGTTACCGGCCCAATGGAGGTCTCCGTTCTCATAAACGCCAAGTACCAGCGAACTGAAGGTATCCCGTTCGCCGTGCGTATAGCCGCAGATGACGAACTCCTGCCTGCTGGTGATCTTAATTTTGAGCCAGCAACGGCTGCGGCGTTCCTCATACTTACTGTCTGCGACCTTGGCAACTACTCCTTCCAGTCCCATTTGCCCGGCGGCGGCCAGCATCTCTTCCCCCGCTACCTGAAAAGCATCCGAGATGACCACTCGATCTGAGGGAGTAACGATGCTCGCGAGCGCGCGTTTTCGCTCGACCAGAGGCACGGACCTGAGGTCGTATCCGTTCCAGTACAGCAAGTCGAAGAGAAATAGTTTTGCTGGAGTCTTTCGGGCGAGATGCGCGATGCTGTTTGCGTCGGTCTGATGAATCCGTGGCTGGATTAATTCGAAGCTGGACCGGCCATTGCTATCGAGCACCGCAATCTCGCCGTCCAGAATGGCCGAATCTGCTCTGACCTGGTGCGGCAAAACGCCCAGTTCCGGATACTGGCGATCGTATGTGTTTCCGTTGCGGGAGCACATGTGCACCTTCCCGTCCTGCAGGAAGACAAGCGCCCGTACTCCGTCCCATTTGATCTCGTAGAGCCAGTTGGAACCAGGAGGCGGTTTGGTAGCAGCGAAAGCAGACATGGGCGTGACTGTCTCCGGCATGGGAGCCTCTTTCGCACCTTGCAGATCCTGTGGCTGGAGACCGGTTTCTTGACTTTCCGCACGCTTGCCTTTGGCTTTGGTACTCGTTTTTGGCCCTTCGTGAGCAGGCGACGCTTTGTGAGCAGGTAGTTCCTGAGCAATCTCTTCCTGGCTTCGTCTCGTCTTTACACTCCAGGCAAGGCTTTCGATATCGAAATTTTCGTCCGCGAATTCATCGCGCTTCTTGATCAGCAGCCACTCATTTCCTTTACCGCGACCTTTCATCAAGACAATCGCGAACTCGCCTTTGATCTTCTCGCCGTGCAAACGGAACTTCAGATCGCCCCGGGCAATTTGCTCCTCCGCGGTACCGGTTCCTAAGAGATCGAACGTGCCCCGGTCCCAAAGCATGACGCTGCCCCCGCCATAGTTCCCTTTCGGAATGTTGCCTTCGAACTCGCCATAGTCGAGAGGATGATCTTCTACGTGCATGGCAAGGCTCTTGGACAAAGGCTGCAGCGATGGACCTTTTGGGACAGCCCAGGATTTCAGGGCTCCGGATATCTCGAGCCGAAAATCGTAATGAAGACGAGTTGCGTCATGCCGCTGAATATAGAAGCGGCCCTGCGTTGGCTGGGAGGGTTCTATCTCGGCGGGGGCAGGCTCCGGAGTGTCACTGAATTTCCGCTTTTTGACGTACTCGCGAAGCGACATACGAGGCTATCCTTCGAAGATCACGAACGCCAGACTGTTCTCAGCTGTGTGGGTAATGGAGAGGTGGATGAACCGAACTCCCTGGCGATCGGCAATCTCTCTGGCGATGCCGTGCAACTGCAGCGTGGGCCGGCCAGAAGGTAAGTTCACGACCTCGAAATCCTGCCATCGTACACCGCGCTTCCAGCCCGTACCGAGTGCCTTCATGCCGGCTTCCTTCGCGGCAAACCGAGCCGCATAGCGCTCAAAACGGTTCGCTTTGCGCTCCACATACGCGCGCTCAGCATCGGTGTAGATGCGTTCGAGGAACCGGACTCCGAAACGCTCCACCGAAGCACGGATCCGCGGAACCTCGGCCAGATCAACGCCAGTGCCCACTATCACAGCCCGTGCCGTCATTTGGCTTTCAGCGTAACGAAACGACCCGAATGAGGGCAAGCCGGGCTACACTGAAGGTTAGTGAATGAGATCTGCACTTGCGGCGCCCAGCTGCCACCCGACGCTCGATTTTGCCACAAGTGCGGCAAACCCCAATACGATCTGATTGAGCCTGAGCCAGTAGTCGCCACCCCGGTTCCGGAAGTGGTTGCCCCTCCTGTCGCCGAGCCGGTCCTGGGCGTTGGTTTACGCAATCCTGTTGCGGTGCGAGTAGCATCGCTGGCCGGAGCCGTTTGCGCGCTACTGATTGTGATCCCTCTGCCGCCCGTAGTCCAGTTGCTGTGGCAGATGATCCTGCTGTTCGCCGGCGGGTTTCTGGCTGTGTACTTGTATAACCGCAGGACTAAAGCAGCAGCGACCTTGCGAGCCGGCGCCGCTCTGGGCTGGATGGTTGGCTTCTTCTGCTTCCTGATTATGCTGGTGCTGTTTACAGTCAGTGTCGTTGCAATGGCGGCCGGTGATGGCCTGCAGGCCTCGTTCCGGGAAATGATCGCAATGCGGGGAAACGCCGAAGTCACGCAGCAACTTGGTGCCTGGCTGGAGTCACCCGCGGGCGTTGCTTCTCTTCTGTTTCTGATGCTGGTCACGTCGTTCTTCATGCTGACCCTGCTGCCGGCAATTGGCGGCGCTCTCGC
>JACMLA010000312.1 GCA_014379815.1 Bryobacteraceae bacterium
CTACGAGTCGATCTATTCCCTTGGGGTCGCCTTTGCTGCGTTCGCCGCTGCGGAGGCGTTTCACGGCAGCGGTTTCCTTGCCGCATTCGCTGCGGGACTAACTATCTCCGCATTGGATGTTGAACTATGCGACTGCTTTCTTGAGTACGGTGAGACCACGGCGGAGATGGCACTGCTATTCACATTCGTGATGCTGGGAACATCGGTGATCTGGTCCGGCTTCCAGATTGCAAGCCCGATGACACTGGGATTTACGGTGGTGGTATTTCTCGCGCGTCCCGTCGCGTTTACCGCCGCACTATTGCCTGCGCAAACACCCTGGAAAAGTCGCGCCCTGATTGCGTGGTTCGGACCCAGGGGTTTGAGTTCGTTACTCCTGATTTTGCTCCCCGTCTTCTCAGGGCTCCGTGAAGCCCGGCAACTGATTCCGATCTGTTCGCTTGTAGTCCTATGCTCTGTTGTGATTCACGGGTTTTCGCCCGTCGTTGTATTCCGCCGCAAATCGTCCGCGCGCACTGAGACGACAGTTATGCCCGAGGTCCTGACAATCCCACGTGTTGCGGAAACGGCTGTGCAGTTCGCAGAACCTGGCTACATCACAATCGCCGAATATGAGAAGGCCCGGGAGGGTGGCGTCCCCACAGCTGTTGTCGACGCAAGAACTGGTCGGACGTTTTCTTCAGATGATCTCCGTCCGGCCGACTCTGTTCGCTTCGATCCGGAGAAGAGCTCGTACGAGATAAGGCGCCTGTCAATTGCAAAGGACACAGTGCTTGTCGCGCTTTGTGCCTGACCAAACGAAGCCACGAGCGCCCGGGTGGCGCAAGAACTCAGAACAGCTGGCTGGAAGAACGCAATGGCACTTCGTGGGGGCTGGAGCGCATGGCTGCAAGCAGGACTGCCGACGTCGCGAAGAGTCGCCGCTGATTGAGTTATTTGAAAATCTCACGAAGTCGGCCAAATATCCCCTTCTTCTCTTTCGGGGGTTGTGGAATGGGCGACTGATTTGCAGTCGTGGCCTGCTCTGGCACTGACATCGGCTGCGAACCTCGGGCACCGCTATTCGCACCCATTGCCGGCTGTCCGTCAGTTCTCGCCGCTATCGAAGAAGGTGCCGGTGTCGTTTCCCACCCTGAGACCTGGGTTCCTGCTCCGCCATGAAGATGACAGAGTTCGATCGGCTGGGTGCCAGAAATGAACACCTCAGATTTAGCTGCAGGACAACCTGCCGTGGCAAGCTGGCCAGAAAGCGGATCGATGTCAACGGAAACGATGCCATCCGGCGCGTCCCAGTCCGTCACGTTCCGGTAAGCGCGATGTGTGTGTGCCCGCTTCATGAACTCTGCCCAGACGGGAAGCGCCGACTTCGATCCCTCGAGATTCAAGTCTCTGGAATCGTCGAAACCTACCCAGACTACGCATACGAGCTTTGAAGTGAAGCCCGCAAACCAGCCATCGCGCGATGTACCCGTCTTGCCGGCGGCGGGCAGGGTAAAGCCCCGGGAACGGACACCGGCAGCGGTTCCGCTGCGCATCACCTCCTGCATGAGACTGACCATAAGGTAGTCGACGCGAGGGTCGAGGACAGTCTTGCGCTCCGGACGCGCGTCGTAAACCAGCTCACCCTTGTTGCTGCGAATCATCGTCACCCAGCCCGGCTTGGAAACCACGCCTTTGCTGGGGAACATAGTGTATGCGCCTGCCACCTCGATTGGTGTTGCGTCCGCTGCCCCAAGTGCAATCGCAGGAGTGGCGCGCACATCCATGCTGAGTCCGGCTCGCTTTGCAAGCTCCAGAACATTGCGGAACCCTACTGTCTCAGCGAGTTTCACGGTCGGAATGTTTAATGATTTCGCTATTGCTGTTCGCAGCGTCACGTTGCCGTAAAACTTGTTTCCAAAATTGCCCGGCTGATAGTCGCGGTCATCGTAGAAGAACGTGGTCGGCTCGTCTACCAGAATCGTCGCTGGGGTCAGAGCAGTGGTCGCGCCATCGAGACCGGTGTTGAGAGCCGCCGCAAAGACAAACGGCTTGAACACGGAACCCGGCTGACGCTTTGCAACAGCGCGATTCAACTGGCTGGCTCCATAGTCGCGGCCACCAATTAGGGCTTTGATAGCACCGGTCTGCGGATCCATTGCAACCAAAGCGATCTGCGGTTCCGGAACAGGTTCGCCTTTTTTCGTGCGTTTGCGAATATGCTCATCGGCCTCGCGGATCCCAACCCGAACGGCTTCGACCGCGTCGTGCTGCAGGTCAATGTCCAGCGATGTGTAAACCCTGTACGCGCTGTTCTGGAAATCGTGACTTTGGAACTGGTCCAGCAACCAGTCATTCACAAGATCTACAACGTAAGGTGCATCGGTGGACTCGGACCCCGTCCTCGAAGTCACCATAGGTGCGTC
>JACMLA010000313.1 GCA_014379815.1 Bryobacteraceae bacterium
CAGGGCGCTGTGCCCGGCATTCGAAATGAGCCTTCAGAACCCTTCCGTCGCTCCATGAGATCAGTAACTGTTCTGTCAATGGTGGTGATCGGTAGACCTTCCACGAGGGTGATCTCGTCATACTCAAGTTGGGCAGGATGGACAACAACTGCCTTGGGCATACTCCCGGCAACCGGGCAGCGCGGGGAGTGCTCAGATGGACGGAAGGGAATTGGTGGAAGTATCCGATTTGACTCTATTTGAGATAATATTACGGAGTATAATAAGAGTGCAGTAGCATGTTCATATCGGCAATCAGAAGGTGGCCAATGGCTTTGAAGACCAGAAAAAAACGGGTCGAGACTCCGGCAATCAGCCCGCGGTGCAAGGCCAAGTTCCAGGCGGACCTTGCGCCATCGGAAGCTCGCTCGGTTCGCTTGCTCAAAGAAGAATTGCAGCTCACTAGCCTGCTTTTCTCACGAGGTTCTCTGCTAAGTGGGTGGAAGAGCTCGGTTGCGATGTTTTGAGGTGTTCAGGATTACTTTTGAAATCAGAGGGCGATTTCAGCCAGGTGGAGGGGGTCGCAGGGGCGCCGCCAATGGCGTGCACGGACCTCTGGGCAGTGTAGCGACGCACCTGTCCGAGCGAGGCCATTTGGCTGGCGGGGTTCGGAAGTTATACCGCCCTCACTCTGGCTTTTCTAATGGCGCAGGTTGAAACAAACCTGCTGGAACAGGTCCTGCCATGGATAGCTGGAAGCCATCGCAATCCAGACCTTGCGCACTGTGACCCGCACCTGCGCGCCGATTTTGAGCAGCTTCGTGCGAATCGTGGATACCTGCGCTTTGGCCAGTTCGGTTGCTTGCAGTCCCACACGGCGCAGTCCGCTCATCAGCACATACGTCATGGCCGACAGATATAAGCGCAGCTGATTGGCACGCATCGTTTCCGCGCTGACCCGATCGGCGAACAAGCTGAATTGTTCTTTGATGCGGTTCTCCATCTCGCCACGAGCGCAGTAGAGATCTTCGTACAGGGCCTGGGCCACCCACTCCTCAGCCGTCAGCGATGTCACCACGAAACGCGGATTTTCCTTGCCCTTGATGTGCTCGGCTTTGGCAATCACCCGCCGTTCCCGATTCCAGCCTCCGTTCTTTCTCTTCCGGGTCTGATACGGAAATTCAGTGAACACCCGCGCCGGCTTCTCGGTCTGTTGCCATTGCAGCAGAGCCTGGTGCATTTGCGCCCCGATGATTTTTCGCAAACGCCTGTTGCGTGCAAGGCCGAAGACGTACTTCACTCCGTTGTCTTCGCACCAGCTCATCAACTCGTTCCGGCAGAAACCTGAATCGCCACGAATTACGATCCTGACTTCCGGCCATGCCGTTCGAATCTGAGCCACAATCGGTTTGATCTCCGCCACAGTGCCGGCCGCGGCGTCACTGCTGGATTGCCGCAGCCGCGCGCACAGTAACTGCTCTCCGCAAAAGATGTACAGCGGCAGGTAGCAATAGCCACCGTAATAGCCGTGGAAGAACCGCCCTTCCTGCTGGCCGTGCAGCGGTAAGTCGGTCGCGTCAACATCCAGCACGATCTGCTCGGGAGCCTTGTCGTGGCTCTCGATGAATACGCTGCCCAGCAGCCGGTCGGCTTCTGCGGTCCGCAACATGATTTTCTTGTATCGGTTCGGTTCCGCAGTCCCCAGTTCGAGCCGGTTCAGCGTGCTCTTTCCTGCCAGCGGCCGTTCCAGATCTTCCCGCCCTGCCAGCACGCCGAAGAGCGGATCCTTTCGCAGCTCGTCATGATCGTTGAGATCCTCATAGCCCAGCGCCAGTCCATAGATTCTTTGCGAGACCATCTCCGCAATCGAATGATCCACCTTGTCCTGCTGCCGTCCGTCGAGAAAGCACTCCGCAAACCGTTTCAGCAAATTGAGCTTCTGGTCGGTTTGCCTCAACACCAGACCTCCTGCGTCGGAACTGATCGTTCCCCCATCGAAACCGGCTACAA
Source organism: Bryobacteraceae bacterium (assembly GCA_014379815.1). The sequence continues at coordinate 1,990 of JACMLA010000313.1, forward strand.
CTTCACGTTTCCCGCAAGCTGCAAAACCGAAACCAGATTGGATACACTCTGTCATAGCGAAAGCCGCTCCCTTCTCGTCTGTAAACAATTGCCTCTACAAATGTTTATGACAGAAAAAGCGGCTTTTGCCTAGCTCTTCGTGAGATATGCGGGCTAGCCCGGAAATCTCACCAGTAATTGGCAAAAGGCCGTCCTTCGTGGCATAACTGAGTTTCCACACAACAGTTAGCGCCGAAGAAGGGGCGGCCTTCGCTATGACAGAGTGTAACCAATCGAGCTTCGGATTTGAAGCCTGTGGGAGACGGGAGATTGTGGCCCGTTTTGACGGCGGCACAATCAGCTCCGATGGTGGCGCGTTGCTGCTGCGCCAGACCGACAAACGTTTGAATCTGTTGCAACGGCTGGCGGGGTGTTTTCTGGATGGCCGCGATCCGAATCTGGTCGAGCACTCGATTCAGGAGATGCTGGCGCAGCGGATCTACGGGCTGGCATTGGGCTATGAAGACATCAACGATCACGAGCAGTTGCGAAAGGACCGGGTATTCGGCATTCTGGCGGGACGCGCCGAACTGGATGAACCGCTGGCCGGCAAGAGCTGAACCGGATGGAACTGGGCACAGGAATCAACAGCCGGTACAAGAAGATCACGTTCTGGAAAGAAGCGTTGGACGAACTGTTGGTGAAAGTGTTCCTCGAGGCTCACTCAGTCGCACCCACCGCGATCGTGCTGGACGTGGACACCACTGACCTGCCACTGCACGGCAAACAGGAAGGACGTTTCTTCCATGGATACTACGACAGCTATTGCTACTTACCGCTGTACGTCTTCTGCGGCGAGCACATTCTCTGCGCCCGGCTGAGAGAGGCCAATCATGATGCGGCTTTCGGCTGCCTGGATGAAATTCGACGCATCGTGACACAGATTCGCGCGACATGGCCGGGAGTGAAGATTGTGCTGCGTGGCGATTCCGGCTTCTGCCGCAACGAGGTGATGAGCTGGTGCGAAAACCATGGCGTGGACTTCGTATTCGGCCTGGCGCGCAATCAGAGGCTGCGCCGGATCATCGGCCACCAGATGCATCAGGCCACTCAACAATGGAACCAGACCGGCGAACCGGCGCGGATCTTTACCGAGTTCGACTACCAAACCAAGCAGACAAAGAACGGTGGCTGGGATTGCGAGCGACGTGTCGTGGCAAAAGCGGAACACATCGACGGGAAAGAGAATCCGCGTTTCGTGGTGACCTCGCTGACGGGCAATGACTGGGACGCCCGGAGCCTGTATGAAGAACTCTATTGTGCGCGCGGCGACATGGAGAACCGCATCAAAGAGCAGTTCAGTCTGTTTGCCGACCGCGTCAGCACGGAAACCATCCGAGCCAATCAGATGCGGCTATACCTTTCGACGATGGCCTATATCCTTGTCAGCGGCCTGCGGCGGCTGGGTCTGAAAGCAACAGAACTGGCCCAAGCGCAGGTATCGACGATCCGCACAAAACTGCTCAAGATTGGCGCGCAGATTCGGGTGACGGCGCGGAAGGTCTGGGTTTCGATGGCATCCAGCTACCCCTGGCAGAGCCTCTACTACCAGATCTGGACGAACCTGCGCTGCTGAAACGCCCATCAGCGACCTCGCGCTCTCCGATTCGCACTCAGCCGCGCTGCCCGGCTCAGATCAGTGCGCCTCTACCGGCCTCCAGCAGCCGCACATGCTCGCGCCGACCTCAGACTGACCCGTACTACCCGGCCAAATCGATCACGATTTTTCGGATTCTCTATAAACCGCGCCGCTGGCCCCTGTCGTCCACCAATATCCTTCGACGTCTAACCGCCTCGCGAGGGTCTGTGAGATAAGCGGGCTAAGGCTTCGTCAACAAGTTAGCGATCCTGAAGGTTCACTGCAAGATTTGTGATCACCGATTCACGGATCGCGACTTCGTTGGTTTCCCTGCGCTGATCGTACACAACTTCTACGGAATGCTTGCCGGTCGGCAGGGTCAGCATGGCAGGCGTCTTCTCTTTCCAGGTCTCGCCATCCACCAGGATCGTTGCGCCGCGTGGCTCGGAACGAACTACCAAC
>JACMLA010000314.1 GCA_014379815.1 Bryobacteraceae bacterium
GCATCGATCTCCGCATATCGCGGCTTCAGGCCAAGCGCGTAGTAGTCGATGATCCGGTTGATGCCCCTTGCGCAGTCATCCCAGGCAGATGCCAAAAGGTCTGCGCCAGGCTGCTCGGCGTAACGATGGTAGACCCCGCTTTTTCTAAGTGCCTCCTCGGTAAGTTGGCGTATATTCTCGTCCTCCTGATAGAGAACCTTGAGGCGCTCACGGGCAGACAGGATCTCCTCATCGGACCACCGCATGAGCGAGGCATAGCATGTTGCGTCCGTACTGCATTTCTCGACAGCCCGCGCCAGTGCAAACGCTCTCGCAATCCTCAGCGAACTGAGAACCTGGTCGTCAGCAAGTAATCTTGCGACGGGAGTGTTAATTGCCAGCGCAGACAGTAGCCAGAAATTCTTGTCCCGAAGGGGTTGTACCAGATTCAGAGTACGCGGCTCCGGTTTCGTGTCCTGACAAACAACAGGCAGAACGGGGAAAGTGGTTGCAGTCAGAAGGTACGTAAGAAGTCGTCCGGACACGGGATTGATAGTCGCACAATTAGCGGTGTTCCTCACATCGCTGATCAATTATTCATAAATCCGTACCGCATCAGTAACACAGGACCGATACGTTTGTAAGTAACTATGAGAACGCTTGCACTTACCCTGATTTTCGCGACCGCCGCTGTATTCGCGCAGAGCAACGCTACCGACTCCGCGCTGGAAGGTTACGTTGTCGATGCGACACAGGCCTTCGTGTCCGGCGCCAAAATCACGGCACGCAATATCCGTACGAACGTCGCGAGCAACACTGTCACCAGCGATGCAGGTTACTACCGGTTCCCCCTTCTTCCTGTCGGTGAATACGAAGTCACCGTCCTGGCTACGGGGTTCCGTGAGTATCGACAGTCCGGAATCAGTCTGGCTGTGGGCCGACAGGTTCGCGTGGATGCTGCGCTTCAGGTTGGTTCGGCTGCGGACTCCATAACGGTCACCGCCGATGCTTCGATTGTTGAGACTGGACAGACCGCATCGGGCGAGGTGATCAACTCGCGGTCGGTCAGAAATCTCCCCATTGTTTCGAGGAACGTCTATAACTTCAATTTGCTTGGCCCTGGAGTGAAGGGAATACCCAGCACCGGATTCGGAACCACGCAGTTCACATTTGGCGGAACCAGTCGCGCTTCGTGGAATACCGATGGACTGGACAACTCGCAACGCCGCACTAACCGGCAGATACGGCTGGTGATCAACACACCGGAAGCCATTGAAGAAAGTCAGGTGCTTTCGAACGGCTACTCAGCCGAATTCGGGCGGGCCGCAGGCGGACAGATCAACATCATAACCCGCTCGGGGACGAATGAGTTTCATGGTTCCGGCATGTTTCTCTATCGATTTCGCGACCTCCAGGCTCGTCCTTCTTTAGCCGCCCGGAACCCGGAAAGAACCTGGAAAGACGCAGCGTTCACGCTTGGCGGACCGATCCTGAAAAACAGGTTGTTCTTCTTCGCGCAGTACGAATACAACCCCTACACCCTGCCAACTGCGATCTCGATCTCAAATGCAAACGCAAGCGCCCTCGGATTACCCGCTTCGGAGCTCGGAAACTCTCCGTTTGGGGAAGACTTCCGGACGTCGATGATGAAGGTTAGCTATCAGCTCAACGACAAGAACAGCGGATTCTTTCGGTACTCGCGGTTCACCAACGAACAGCCAAATGGTGCGGGCGGTTTGACGGTCCCCTCGCGGGGAGTGAACTTTCTGGACCGCATGAATGGCGGTGCCTTCCAGCTGGCAACGACCATTTCTCCGACGACTTTGAACGAGTTTCGCTTCGGGATCAACCGCCGTCATGAACTCCGCGATGCTGTAGGCCTGCCGTCTTCAGGCAATCCTGCGGTCGACATCGCCAGCGTGGCAAATATCGGTGTCAACCCTCTCGCCGGTGTGGAAAACATTGAGCAGAGCACGCAGTTTATTGACAACTTCACCAAAACGACCGGTAAACACACATTGAAGGCCGGCACAGATATCCAGTTGACAGACTACAAGCTCAACAGCTCTCTCGACCGGCGATTTACGTTTCAGGGTGTGGCTGCCGTGGCTGGTGTCCGGGGAGCGGTTTCGCCACTCGATCAATACTTGAACACGGTTCGGAGCGTGATCGATCCAGCGACCGGGAGGCCGTTTACGTATACCCAGCTCAGCCTGCAGACCGGGGACCGCTTCCTGGCTTTGAACTATAAGTTTCTGAACTTCTTTGCGCTGGATGAATTTCGGATCACTCCCAGGTTCACCCTGAAC
>JACMLA010000315.1 GCA_014379815.1 Bryobacteraceae bacterium
CGGTTCCGATGAGAGCGTATTTCCAAATCGCAGCGTCCGCAGGATAGACCGCGAACGCCTCTGCCGGAAGGTGGTCCGGTGCACGGTAACCGAGTCCTGAAGGAAACCGTGAGGCATCGCCGAGGACTTCCTTGAGCGCGTCGTAGCCGGTGATTGCCCACATACCGATCGAAGGGACGAACGTGACTGGACTCTCAGATCGAATTTCGGCGAGAAGCTCAAATCGCTCTGTCGCCATTGTTACAGAAGCTGGATTGAACCGCTCCGCCGCTGTTGTCATTGTCTGCGTCCCAAGCAAGTCATACTCAAGATTAGAATCTCGTCAACATGTTGTCAAGTATAAAGTCAACATGTTGTCGTCTATCAAGATTCGATCTCGATCATCCGCTGTGTGAGAAACCGCACCGTCTTCAGCGAGCGCTCGAGGTCCGCCATGGAAAGGCTCTCCGAAATGCGTTGGTTGTATGCCAACCCGCGCGCGAGTGCCTCCTGCTGTAAAGACCGTCCTTGCTCCGTGAGGACGACCCGCAAAACGCGCCTATCTCGTGGATCAGCTTCGAGCCCGATCAGCCCATCCCGGACCATATCAGCCGCTAGCCGCTTCAACGCCTGGCGGGAGAAGCCGAGCCTCCGCGCGTGGTCACTGATCGTAAGAGGACTCCCTTCCTCCGCAGCCTGGTCGATCAAAATCCACCGCGCGTTCGTTAAGCCGGAGTCCTTATTCATTGCCGAACCAGCTCGATGGGCGTGAGCGCTCATCTTCAGAATGGCGCGCATCAGGTCCGTCATCAACTCAGCGCGTGTCTTTTCTGCTTTCGTAGGCATCATCCTCGTATCGGACCCTTTCGAACCCTTTACTTTACGGTGTGAGGCTAAGTTTCCTGGCCGTGATAAAGGCCAAAGTTACTTGCCCATCAGCGCTTGTCGTGAGCTTTTCGCAAGTCCGTTGCAGTGTTCCCGGCACGAAATTTCAAGTTATCCCGTACAGCCTTGCGACCCGGCTGTCACGCACCGCAAAGACTCAACAATCATTCCACCGCCAGAGCCATAATCTGATGCCGGTCGCGAACGAACAGGCGTGAGTCCGCAACCAGCGGCGCAGTCCACGAGTTGGCACGAAGCAGCTGCGCCTCGCTTAGCACTTTCAAACCCTGCTTTGAAATCGTCGCCACCGCCACGGTGCCATCGTCATCCACAACAGCCAGTGTGTCGCCCGCGAGCAGAAAGCTTGCCTTGGCAAAAGCCCGGTCCTGCCATAGAACCTTACCCGTCTTAGCCTCGACTGCGGTCAGAGGCGCGGGGCCAAAGTCTCCGCTGGAGCCGTAAACTACGCCGTCCATGCAAACCATATTGGTGTGATGGACTCGAAGCCGCTTGTGGTTCCACAGCTCGGTTGCCCCGGTCGCAACCTGAATGCCCCGCGCGCCGCCATCGTAACCTGAGGAGACCACCAGAACTCCTGCGGCTTCACACCATGTTGGCGTAGCTGCGTTGATGTCGTACATCGTGCGGTGGCCCACGGTCCACAGAACTTCTCCGGTAGCCGCATCAGCACCCATCACATGCTTCGCCATGAAGCTCACCACCTGCTCTTTTCCTCCGGCACGGATCAGGATGGGCGAGGAGTACGAGTTCTCCATGTCGCCTTTCGACCACATCACGGAACCGTCTTTTTGGCGGAATGCCATCAGCGCCCGCCCTGCCCCGCCTACCGGTACAATCAGCCCGTCCTTATAAGGCAGTGGACTGGACGAGTATCCGCGATCCAGCAGGTTTCCCTTGTACTCCTTCCACAGATCGTGCGACCAAAGACGTTTCCCTGTCTTACGGTCAAGCGCGACAAGGTGCCCGATCACGGTGGTGACGAACAGGCGGTCTTCCACAATCACAGGTGTGGAATGAGGTCCGGGCCCGGCCTCGATATTCATCCCTGAAGCATGCGGGGCATCGATAGCGGTTTCCCATACGGTCTTGCCGCTCGACGCGTCCAGAGCAACCACTATGTCCTGAGAACTCTTGCGATACATGGTGTAGAGCAAGTTGCCCGAGATCACCATCGACGAATACCCGTCGCCCAGGTTTCGGCTCCAGATCTGCCTGGGACCCGAAGCTGGCCATGCCGAAATTTTCGTACCTTCGGCAAGATGGAAATCGCGATTGGGGCCTCCCCATTGCAGCCAGTCCGCCGCGCTGGCTACACCAGCAAACATCACGCCCAGAATCAACCAAAGATTCAGGCAAAGAGTCACGCAAAGCCCAGAGAGTCGCATCCTCTCCGATGGTACAGGTAGCCATGGTGAGGAACGCGCCAGACAGCCAGTTGAAAAGCAGCCCGCTGAAAAAGCCGAAGCGATATGCTCATCACATGCAAAGCCTTCGTCTGCCTGCCCTTCGTGTACCGGCAAGGAGTAACGCGTAGCCGTGTTCCCGCGGTCCGACGACCCCGCCGTGCTGCCCGACTTGCGCAAAGCGTATCGTCAGGGAAAGCTCCGCATCGTCACCGGGCCAATGGTCTCGCGCCTTGCAGGTATTCCCACTCCTGAGGAACTTGGAGCCAGCGTGGCCGCGCGAGTCATCCTCAGCTACCTGCAACTGGAGGAGTCGGAATTCGTAGGACTACTCGGGCAAACGCTGGAACCTCTGATCGCCTCTGCAGTGGAGGGCACAGGTTCAGAAGCTATCGGGATAGCACACTTTTTGAATCAGGAAATCTATCTCCATCTCCTCCGTGACGAGTTGTATCAGACTCGCCGGGCATGGCAGATTCCCGTTCCCGCGCTCTGTTTCCAGATTGCTTCGCTCACCAATGCCAGCCTCTACACACTGAACTTCGATCCTCTGCTGGAACTTGCCGTTTTGCGTGTCCGCGATCAGGTCCTCATGACGCCAGCCACAGAAGATGGATACTGGCGCGCCTATCGAACAGCCTGGCCCGGGGACGAAGCGGTTCTGGAAAGCCACACCGGAGTGTGTCATCTAAATGGCTTTGCGGATCCAGTCGCATCTTCTGGTCCTGAACTCAATGCAGAAGGCGTAATCCTCTCTGCCCGCGAGTTCATCGAACGTTTCGGAGATCCCGCAGGGCGTCCACGCCAGGCCTGGAACGATCTCTTCAGCCGGGATGGCGCTCTTCTGCTGCTAGGCATTGAAGCAGGTTCTGATGCTATGCGACGCATCTTCTCTATGCTGCCCCGCACTCCTTCCAAAGACAGCCGCATTGTGGCAATCTTGGCGCGCGGTGCAAACTCCTCAGCCACGTGGTTCCAGGAAGCACTGCTCGAGTCAGTGGGTATCAAGTCCATCTGGACCGCCACTCCGGAAGAGACCGAAGTGATTCTGCGCGATATCAAGTTCGGTCTGCCCGTTACCGGGAAACCTCCCCAGTGGATCCGCCATTCGCTCGCGTGGCGAGAGAAGCAGGCGCCTGACCAGGACATCTTTACCGATTCCTGGCAAGCGTTCGCCCACACCGTACTCAAGGCCCTCATCGTTCAGATTGCGACGCTGTTTCCTATCGGGTCGCGCGAGATTCTGAACAGCTCCGTGCTTCTGCCTTCCGGTACAGCGCGTGAACCAAGATTGCAAATCGTCGTCAGTTCCGACAAGTCCCGCCGACGTTCGGAGGCTCTGTCTTACGCTTCCACGTTCTCTTTCAACATCACCATCGATCGGGAGCAGGGCTTATCGGGAGTCGCCTTCACGCGAGGCTGCACACTGGAGTCGCGAAACAATGCCACCGAAACGGAGCGCAATTTTACTCCCGAGATGCGCGAGAACTGGTACCGTGCTCTGGGCTATAAGGACTGGCGCTCGCTCCTCAGTGTGCCCGTGTTTGACTCTGACCAATGGGTCCCCGTAGCGGTGGTTACCCTGACTTCGAATCTGCCCGTGCCGTTCTGGGCAGGGCTCGCGGCAGGCGATCTGCCCGAACTGATTGCAGCACTCCGCCGCACTGCCAAGACCATGGTGTC
>JACMLA010000316.1 GCA_014379815.1 Bryobacteraceae bacterium
ACTGACGCGCGCGGCTCGGAATTTTGCCTTCGTGTTTACTGCAACTTACCGAGCCACGACCGTGAGGGAGTGGGCCCATCGAGGCATTTTTCAACAGACTCGTAGAGCAACTGCCGGCCGGGGATCGGGCGTAAACTTTCACGGCGGTCCACCCAGCGATCCTTCAGTAGCCTGAAGCCTTTCCATAGCCCCGCCCATCTGCGGCACCAGAAAGCCAGCCATCCCGCTGCACGATGATCGCGAAAATCCGGGCTACCGAAGCCGTCGTTTCCACCTTGTGGCCCATCCCCTGAAGTAGGCGCAGGGTATCTGGTGAAAATCCCCGCTCCAGGGTAATCACGTCAGGTTTCCACTGGTGGTGAAACCTTGGAAGATCCACGGCGTCCCGCACATTCTGGCCAAAATCGACGTGATTGACGATCGTTTGCAGCACAGACGAGATGATTCGCCCGCCACCCGGCCCACCCACCACCATGTACAATTTGCCGTCTTTCAGCAGAATTGTTGGCGTCATGGAGGACAGAGGGCGTTTGCGTGGTTGAATCGCATTCGCTTCACCTTGCACCAGCCCAAACATGTTGGGCGATCCGGGCTTTGCGGAGAAGTCGTCCATCTCGTTGTTCAGCAGAAATCCCAGTCCCGGCACTGTGACGCCGCTGCCATATCCGCCATTCAGGGTATACGTCAAACTCGCCGCATTCCCGTCTTTATCGACCACCGAGAGATGGGTTGTCTCTGAGCTCTCGTAGCCGACCAGATTTCCGGGCTTGACCGAAGTACTGCTGGACGCTTTCCCAGGGTCAATGCTCTTGCGTAACTGCGCGATGTAGCGCGGATGCAGCAACGACTGGAGCGGAACCTTAACGAAGTCGGGATCTCCCAGATACTCGCTCCGGTCGGCATAGTATCTCCGCATCGTCTCGGCAAGAAAGTGAATGTGCGAGGCCGCGCCCCAGCCGCCTTTTTCGTAACCGCTTCCCTCCAGAACTCCCAGCATCTGTAAAATCCCAACGCCACCCGAACTCGGAGGGGGAGCTGCAATCACCTCATAACCCCTGTAAGCTCCCCGGAGCGGCTCGCGCTCTAGCGCCGCGTAGGACTTCAGATCCTCCGTCGTGATGTGGCCACCCTTCGCTGCCATCGCTTTTGCCAGCAACCGGGCAGTTTCCCCTTCATAGAAGTCCCTCGATCCTGAGCGCGCGATCCGTCGAAGAGTGTGGCCCAGATCGCGTTGCACCAGACGATCTCCCGGCTTCCACCCATTCGGACTGCGCACAAAGATCTTCCGCGATTCTTCATCACGCCCAAGTCGCTGGGACGCGGAATTCAACCCCATTGCGAATCCGTAAGAGACCGGAAATCCCCGGGCAGCCAGTCGTTGGGCGGGTCTCACAGCCGATCTCCACGACGCTTTGCCAAACTTCTTGTGCGCCAGTTCCAGACCTCTGACCGTACCCGGAACACCGGAAGCCCTCCACCCCTCGATACTGTCTTTCGTTCCTGTCCCATCCGGACCGATATACATGTCGCGTGTCGCGGACCCCGGCGCTTTCTCGCGGAAGTCGAAAAAAGAAGTCCGTCCATCCGCCATGCGCACCAGCAGGAATCCCCCGCCGCCGAGATTACCCGCTGCCGGGTGAGTGACGGCCAGCGCGAAGGCTATCGCCACAGCCGCGTCCACCGCATTGCCTCCTGCCCGCAAGACCGACACGCCCACTTCGGCCGCAATCGGCTCTTCCGCCACCACCATGGCGTTCTTCGCCCGATACGGCGTAAGTCCCAGGCAGGACGTGAGAGCCAGCGCAATACTGAGCAACAATCGGGTCATTATTCAGTCCTTTGCCGTCTTTTCCATTCGAATAAAACAACCCCTGTGGCAACGGAGACATTTAAGGACGGGATCGTACCCGACATGGGAATGCGCACCAGCACATCACAGCTTTCCCGCACCAGCTGGTGCAGACCTTTGCCTTCTCCGCCCATCACAAACACTGTTGGCACATGGTAGGCCACCCGGTCATGCTCCTCGGTTCCCCGTTCATCCAGACCATAAATCCAGAAACCATTTCTCTTCAGGTCGTCGAGCGCGCGATTGATATTGCCGACGCGCACAACCGGGACGTACTCCAGAGCGCCCGCGGCAGCCTTGCCAACTGTATCGGTCAGACCGGCGGCACGACGCTCGGGAATGATCACCGCGTTGGCCCCCGCAGCATTTGCCGTCCGAATCACGGCACCCAGATTCTGGGGATCCTCCACACCGTCCAGGACAACCAGAAGCGTGGCTCCTTTGGATACCTCAGCCAGGTCCCGGTACTTCATCGCGGCAGCATAAGCCACGACGCCCTGATGCGGCTGGTCCACACTGGCGCGATCCAGAACGGAGCGCTGTTCGAAGCGCACGGGCACATCCGCCTGCCGGCACAGGTCCACAATTTCCTGTAGCCTTGGGCCTCCCGCGCCCTTGGCTACCATGACGCGCTCCAGGGAACGCCCGGCTTTCAGCGCTTCCCGCACCGGATGAATTCCGATCAAAACACTCACGCCCCGATCCTACAGCAGGTTGGTTTAGCAAACTGTTGAGTCACCCCTGGGGCTGAGGTGATCTAAACAAGCGTGCCTGCACGCGTATTAAGTCAGGAGCGCCAAATAACGGAATGAATGATGCACGGAAGGTGAGGGGTGGAAAAAGGTTGCATCGGCCAGCACCTGTCCGCTCCGGCACCCGGCGTCGCCTGTTATTCAAAGCGCTTCTCGGGCTCGGCGCGGGTACAGTTCTCTACGCATCGGTCGATGTTGGCGCGTGGCGCGCTTACGAAGCCGTAGAGGAATGCTGGATCCGGGACCGACACGAACTGCTGGTTCAGATAGCTCCCGGTGCCGTTGGTGCCGCTTCGCTCGACCTTGAAGTTCGTCTCGCGGATCTCCGCCGCCGGGCCCTCGAATTCCGTTTTCTCGTCCTGCGCGACCAGACACTGCTGCAGGGCGGCATCTGGCAACTCACGGCGCTTCCACTTTCCCCCGCCGTGCATCGCGAATTGTCTGGCAATTCTGAATACCGGCGCGCACAGGATCGTATCCGTTTACTGAACGACGCGCTGCGCAAGCATCCCTCGTTCGATACCTTGCATCGGGCGCAGCTTCGCCTCTGGAAGACCCCACAGTACCGCGAGATCCACCGGCGTTACACCGGAAAGATGCAGGAATTACAGCGAACGTGGGCAGGATCGGCCTGGACAGGTCCGGCGTCAGTAGCTGCCGGTGTGGCCGAAGAACACTAAGGGAATCGTATAGGCATTTCCCGCATCCAAGAGGGTGGAATGCTACTTACCAGGCGCGCGGACTTCTCTGCTTCTCATTCTTGCTATAACCCTAAATTCACCGAAGCCGTGAACCGGGATCTCTACGGCGAAGGTCCTGACAGCCACGGGCATGGCCACAACTACACAGTCGAAGTAACCCTCGAGGGAGAACCCGATTCTGTCACGGGAATGGTGGTCGATCTCAAGTTGTTGAAGGATGTCATCGAACGCGAGGTCATTGCGCCGATGGACCATCGGCACCTGAATTTCGAGGTGCCTCCGTTTTCCGCCGTTACCCCAACGACGGAAAATCTTGCCAAAGAGATCTGGAGCCGGCTGGAACCACATCTGCAGTTTGGCAATGCCCGTCTTCACTCTGTACGCCTCTACGAAACCACCGATCTCTACGTGGATTTCATCGGTACGAACCGGCAAAACTAGGAATGCGAATTACTCGCGTTTACCGGTTCTCTTCTTCCCATCGCCTGCACGCACCATCACTTACCGAGGGTGAGAACCAGGAACTCTATGGGAAGTGTAATAACCCATGGGGACACGGACACGACTATACGCTGCATATAACCGTCGAAGGAGAACCGGATAGTGAAACTGGAAGAATCGTCGGGCCTGGGGTGCTGGACCGGTACGTTGAGAAGAAGATAATCAGCGTCTTCGATCACCGCGACATCAATACTGATGTACCCGGGTTTCAGGGCGTGCCGACCACCGAAAATCTTGCGGTCCACATCGTCGGGAGACTGCAGGAAGAATGGCAGCCCACGCTGGGTTCCACAAAGCTGTTCCGGGTGTACGTTCAGGAAACGCCGCGCAATACGTTTGAAGTGAGGCCAGAATGAAAGCAAATAAATCCAATGTGAAAGTGATGGAAACCAAGCGTCCGGTGCAGCGCGAAGAGCCTGAAGGAGAAATCGCCGGCCACGTCCTGCCCATTTTGGAAATGCTCGGTGAAGATCCTAATCGGGAAGGCTTGGTGCGTACCCCGATGCGAGCCGAAAAAGCGCTGAGGTTTCTCACCAGTGGCTACACCATGGACCTCGACAAGATCGTCAACGGAGCGTTGTTTGAAGCTTCATCCGACGGTATGGTGATCGTCAGAGACATCGAGTTTTTCAGTATGTGCGAGCATCACATGCTGCCCTTTTACGGAAAAGCGCATGTAGCATATCTGCCGTCTAAGAAAATCATCGGTCTGAGCAAGATTCCCCGAATTGTCGACATGTTTGCGCGCCGTCTTCAGGTGCAGGAACGCCTCACGCAGGAGATTGCTGCCACCATCGATCAGGTACTCAAGCCTTGCGGAGTTGGCGTTGTTATCGAAGCGCGCCATTTCTGCATGATGATGCGTGGTGTCGAAAAACAGCACTCCGGGACGATCACCAGTGCCATGGTCGGGGCGTTCCGCGAACAGAAGCAGACTCGCGATGAATTCCTCGCTCTGCTGCGGACTAACAACAACCCCGGCGGTTACTAACATCCGTCTTTGCCCTGCTACGATAGCGCCCCTGCTACGATAGCGCTTGAATGGAAAACTTTCGCCGCTTTCAAGCAGGTCCCGATCCCTTCGGACGTCACTGGATCATCGGATTTCGATGGCAGCAGAACGGTATTTCCATTCGTCATTCCGATACCGTCGACGTGAAATTTCACCTGCTTCAGGACGGTAAGACTTCAGAAAAAGTAATTGCCCTGGTCCATCCGGATCTGTTAGCACTCAGTACGCAGCAAGGCCGGCCTCTTACCGACGCCTGGTGTCTCAAGCTGGCTGCGCTGCACCTGCGTTACATGATCCTGACCGACACCGATATGGATCAGGAACTTGTCACAGTCACTCCGCCGGATCTTACACGCGCGGCTGTATTTCTGGAACAAACGACCGCTGCTGTTCGTTGATCATCTTCCCAATTTCCCCGAGTACAATGTGTTGAAAGTAGAGTCTTCTGAAGAGGACACGGAGGAATCACCATGGAATGCCCGGTTTGCAATGCCGCTTTGGATCTCGATGAAGATGAGCTGGATGAAGGCGATGAGTTCACTTGCGAAGAGTGCGGTGCCGAACTGGCCGTAACCAGCAAAGAACCTCTCGAGATCGAACCCGTCTCTGACGCCGAAGACGACGACGAGGACGAAGACGAAGAGGATGTCGAGGAAGAAGAGGAAGACGAGGACCTCGATGAGGAAGAGGAAGAAAGCGAAGAGTGGAAGTAGCTGCTTTGAGTAACTATCGCCGCCAGAGCGTCTCGGTGCTGGTACTTGTGTCGTTGCTTCTGTGCACTGCGATGCCAGGCAGTGCACAACGCAGGGACAAAGACAAAGAGAAGGGCAACACCAGATCCATCGTGGGTGTCGTCCTCGACAACGCCGACAATCCCATCGAAGGCGCGGTAGTTCAGCTAAAGGATAAGAAATCACTGCAAATTCGGTCCTTCATCACCCGCGAAGGTGGGAAGTTTCATTTCCATAGCCTCAGCATGGAAGTAGACTACGAGTTGAAAGCGGATTCCAATGGAAAGGTGAGCAATACCCGTGCTCTAAGTGTCTTCGACAGCCGCAAACAGGCGTCGATGAACCTGAAGATCGATAAGTAGATCAGAATCCGTAAGACCGGTAGAGTCCCTGCACATTACATCTGGTTAACGTCGGAACCTGCCTGAGACCGGAGCCATCTGTGTCAGTGAGGTGACGCAGCATGACTCATCGATGGATCTCAAAGGAATGGATCTCAAAGCTTACTGGTCTGGTGATGCTCGTGGTTGTCTGCTTTCTCGCGGGACCGCAAGTTGCTTCGGCAGGCGAGCGCTGTAATCGCAGAGGCTACAACAATCGCGGGTACAGCTCCTACAACTCCTACAACAATCGCGGGTACAGCACATTCGGTCGTCGTGGAAGCGATCGCGACTACCGGCGGTCTTCCACTTACCGCGACACTCGCTACTCTGACAACGGCTACTACGACGACAACTACCGCAGGCCACGGTCGGCGGGGACATCTGCCGCGATCATTGGAGGCAGTGCAGCAGCAGGCGCGGCAATAGGTGGAGTGACAGGCGGCGGTAAGGGTGCATTGATCGGCGCTGGAATCGGTGCGGTCGGCGGTCTGATCTACGACCGCACTACCAACAACGAACGCGGCCGATAAGTAACTTCACCTCGAGAGTTTGCGCCGGGGACGAGAGATTCGCCTCGGCGCGGACTCAGCTAGCCCCGGCGTTGGGGTGAAAGCATCTTCTCGAAAAGCGTGGCGCCAGTAATATCCATCAGCCGGACCGTCAATTCAGTCGACCGACCGTCGATTGCCACTTCGCCAAAAAACTGTAGATTCGCGCTCGGGGGTTGATTCATTTTTCCGGCCGGAGCATGCTTCTGGAACATCACCTCGGGACCAAAGGTGTTGTCAGGTTCGTTAGGGCCGAACGTTCCCGCGTGAATCGGTCCGCTAATGAACTCCCAGAAAGGATCGAAGTCGGTGAACTGGGCTTTACCCGGATTAAAGTAATGGGCGGCCGTGTAGTGAGTATCGGCGGTCAGCCAAACGGTGTTGCGAACTTTACGGCGTTTCAGCTCCCGCAGAAGGCCCGCAATCTCCAGCTCACGGCCTAGCGCGGGACCATTCCCGTTGGCTGCGTTTTCCCACATCGGCCTGCCCTGCGCATCCTTCCCATCTCCGACCTGCACACCGATCGGCATGTCGCTGGCAATAATCTTCCAGGTAGCTCGGGAGTCGGCAAGACCCTGAATCAGCCAATCCAGTTGCGGCTTGCCGAGATATGTGGTCTCCTCACTCTCGTTCGGCTGGCGATTCCAGGTGTTCGGACCCCGGTAGGTGCGCATATCAATCACGAAGATGTCGAGCAGCGGACCGTAGGGAATCTTGCGGTAAACGCGTTCCGATTCGTCAGCTGAAAATCGTAGTGGCGCATACTCGAGGAAGGCTTTTGTGGCGCGACCCACCAGTGTCCCTACGCTCTTCTCCGTGTACTGTGAGAACTGCTTCAGATCTTTCGATGAAGACCAGTTGTTGAGAACTTCATGATCGTCCCACTGCCAGATTTGCGGCACTTCCGAGTTGAAGCGACGAACATTCTCGTCGAGCAAATTGTATAAATAGTTGCCGCGATATTCGTTCAACGTTTCCGCAACTTTGCTCTTTGCTTCTGTCGTGACGTTTTTCCAGACTGCGCCATCCGGCAGCTTGACCTCTGCTGGTACAGGCCCGTCGGCATAGATAGTGTCGCCCGAGTGCAGGAAGAAATCAGGATTCCGCCGCCGCATTGCCTCATAGCCTGTCATCCCTCCCCACTCGGGATTGATGCCCC
>JACMLA010000317.1 GCA_014379815.1 Bryobacteraceae bacterium
ACGGCCCTCTGCTAAGAACGGCCAAGGCAAAGGGCTGTCGTTTTGTGATCAATACGGATGCACACCATCCCCGGCATCTCGGAAACATGCCATACGGTCTGCTGACTGCCAGAAGAGGTTGGCTAACCGCACGTGATGTCGTAAATACGATGCCACTCGGCGAATTCGATGCCTGGCTCAAAGGAACCTGAATCGGAATGGGTGAGATGAAACTGATCGAGTCGAGGAAGTTGCTCCGCACTTCGATCTTCAGGGTGACGCGCGACAGGGCGCTCGATCCTGAAGGATTTGAAATCAAAAGGGCGATCATCCAGCACGGTGGATCCGCAGTCATGATGGCCGTCGACGACCATCGGCGGATCCTGCTGGTGCGTCAATATCGTCTGCCCGCCAGAGACTATCTGTGGGAACTGCCAGCCGGACGTCTTGACCCGGGCGAGAGTGCTTTGCAGGCGGCAAAACGGGAGCTTCGCGAAGAGACTGGTTACAAAGCGGGTAAGTGGCGCAAGCTCGCCAGCTTCTTTGTGAGTCCGGGTTTCCTGTCGGAAAAGATGACAATCTATCTCGCGACCGGACTTACGGAAGGTGAGCAGGAGCCGATGGAAGACGAACGGATCGAGGCGAGGTGGTTCGAAGCCTCAGAGGTCGACGCAATGATCCGCGATCAGGGAATTGTGGACGCTAAGACCATGATCGGATTCCTGACGTGGCGGAGATATCACCGCGGCGGAAAATGAAATAACTCACTCACCAACTGTTGATGCATTCGACATCTGGATGTCATTTCCGCTCCATAGACTCTAGGTTTGTCCAGTTACGAATTGGACGAGTAACCTGCCTGACAATTTAGACAGACCAGACTAGGGAGAACGGGAACCAGCATGCTTCAGCGTAACTGCGTTCTGAGCCTGGCGATTGCGTTAACATCGCTTTCCGCCTTCGGCCAGAACCTTCAGATCCTACTGCCAGAAAGAACGCGCCTGCTTCAGGATCAGCGCGTTGACCTCGTCGTGGAAGTCCGTAACGCGCCCAGCGCAGCCGGTCTCCGCGTCACCGCAAACGGTACAGACATTTCAGCAAGATTCGAGGGACCAACGCAGATCGATCTCGACTGCAATGGCACCACCGACGCCGTCTATAGAGCCAATCTGTACGGTTTCAACACCGTTGGAAACGTACGCGTAATTGCGACGCTTGGAAGTGCGGAATCGATCAAAGACGTTACCGTGCAGCCATTCAGCCCGGCAGCCGGGGCCCGGCGCAAGAACGTCATCCTGTATATAGGCGACGCGATGGGAACCGCTTATCGCGATGCCGCCCGACTCGTGGCGCGAAGCGTGGATACAGTCCCTGGTGTATCGGGACTTCGCGAGGGTTACTTCGACAATTTGCTCGAAATGGACAAGATGCCCGTCTCCGGCATGGCAATGACGTTCGCCAGTGACCGGCTCGTGCCTGACTCCGCAAACACCGCGTCGACCTGGTCGACCGGCAACAAGATCATGTTCAACGCCATGGGTGTCTTCCCGGATGGCACAGATTGTGCGTGGAGAGCCGCTGGACGGAACGCGACGACTCTCGCCAGTCTTCTGGATAACCCCCGGCTGGAGACGCTCTGGGAATACCTGAAACGCAGATACGAGTACAAGACCGGTATCGTTACTACCGCTGACGTCACGGATGCAACTCCCGCAGGTGAAGCAACTCACACGGGCCACCGGGAAACTCGCGCCGCTATCACCCTGCAGTATCTCGAAAATCCAATGCTCGCTGGCCAGCCTGCCTTCGACGTGATTCTTGGCGGTGGAATCGAGCAGTTCGAAGCTGATAAGCGCGCGGACCGGCGGGATCTGCTGGCAGAGTTTCGCGCCAAAGGCTTTACCTATGCGACAACGGCAACTGAGATGAATGCCGTACCCGCGAGTGCCGGTCGTCTTCTGGGTCTCTTCCGGCGTGGCAACGGCGCAGCGCTGAACTCCAGTGGCATCCGTGCAACTCCGGACGGCAACATGGACGTCGCTTACGACAAACTTGGCCTCACCCGCCCCGGTTCCGAACCTGTGGTGAATTTCAACGGGTTCACCGATCAGCCATTTCTCGACCGCATGACGCAGAAAGCCATTGACATTCTGTCTGGTCCAAATGGCGATCAGCCCTTCATTATGATGGTAGAAGCAGCATCCATCGACAAGCAGTCTCACCCGAACCACGCTGCTGGCACGATCTGGGACACGATCGAGCTCGACAAAGCTGTCGGCGTCGGGCGTGCGTGGGCAGGCCGCCGCGCTAACAACGACACTCTTCTGCTGGTGTCAGCCGATCATGATCAGTCCATGCACATCATTGGCGTCGTGGACGTCAGCGACGAGGACCTGTTCGACCGCACCAACTTCCAGCTGTCGATGACCTCTCCCGGCGCTGGTGCCCAAACCGCGCGTATTTTCAAGGACGCGTACACAAATGTCCGGGCTGGTTACAATTACGCCAACCCAAGCGACGCTGGGAACACCAGCGGCCGTGAAGGTCCGCCCGTAGAGACCTTTGTCAATTTCACGGAGATCAATGGTTTTCCTGACTACCTCGATAGCAACGGTGACGGATACCCTGAGAATCGTGCACAGGGTGGCCGTGGACGGCGTCGTCTTTCGGTTGGTTTCCGCACCGGCAACCATACCGGATCCGTGGTTCCAGTAACGGCGGAAGGTCCAGGCGCATTGTTGTTCACTGGTTACTACGATCAGGGAGACATCATGCGCAAAACAGCAGCGGCATTGTCTTCCGACACCACTGCAATGGACAACATGCTTCGTCAGATTAACGAAAATCCTAATTATCCAAAGGTAGTCGGCAAATAACATGGGTATAGCAGTACTTACTCTCATAACTTTGGGAGTAGCGTGGGGCGGAAGTATCCTGCCGCCCCACGTCCTTTCCTTCACATTGAATGAAGCTCCTTCGGTGCTCGTGAAGAAGTTTTCCGGTCAGAAGCCTAACATCGTCAAACAGCCAACATTCCGGATGCTGCAATTTCACGAAGCCACTGCTCATGAGAATCACTCTTGCGATGGTGCTTTTGCGTGGGAGTTTTACTACGACGTTTCCGGGGAGATGCAGTCTGTTACCTGGAATGGCGAAGCCCCGTTGGCTGTCTCCAAATTGTTCCCCACCAAAGATCGTCTGGTCTTTTCGACGGAAACAATGCCCGGGACCACGGCGATGGTTTTCGTGCGCCGCCTGCCCGGCGACAGAGTGCTGATTTCCAACGTCTCCAGCCCACTCCAGACAGAAGTTCAGCAAGCCGTGATGATGCGCGAGTCTGCCGTTGGCAGATTTTTACCTTGGCTTGCCCGCGAACTGAAAGCAGATCACGCTGCCTCTAAGTAACTTGCGCTGCATGGGTAACTTGCGGTCGGCGGGTAATCTGATTCATGCTGGACCCATGAGGCTTACTTCCCTCCTGTTGACACTCGGTGTTTTCGCAGCCTGGGCTGCCGACCCGAAACCGGCTCCCGCGACTGTGGAGCTTAAGAATGCAAAAGGCGAGACCGTCGGGAAACTGAAAGCAACCGCTGCCCGGGATGGCGCCGTCAAGCTGGCAGGCTCTGTCATGAACATGCCCGCCGGTGAGCATGCCATCCATGTGCACGCAACCGGCAAATGCGACGCCCCGGATTTTACGACAGCCGGTCCGCACTTTAACCCCGATCAACAGAAGCATGGTCTGGCAACTCAGAGCGGTCATGCCGGCGACCTTGGTAACTTTATGGTCGCTGCCAATGGCAAAGCCAAAGTCAATCTGATGCTGACCAAGGTTTCTCTCGCCGCAGGTGCGAACTCCCTGTTCAAAGAAGGCGGCACCGCACTCGTGGTTCATGAGAAAGCGGATGATCTGAAAACCGACCCTGCGGGTGCCGCAG
>JACMLA010000318.1 GCA_014379815.1 Bryobacteraceae bacterium
ACAGGATTGTTGTTTGCATCCAGTGTCGGAGCTTGTGCGACGCCCGCATAGGTGAACGTTCCCCCGAAATTATTGGGAGAACTGTCGGACGTGTCAGAGACACGAACGCGTCCACCGAATTTCCAGGCATGCTTGCCAGAGGTAAACGACGCGACGTTCGAGATCTCCCAGCTGCTGATATTGCTGCGGGAGAGGCCCACCTGGGCGCCGCCTCCCTGAAACGAGTCCTGTACGTTGATCGAAGGAATTGTGTTGTCGCCGTCGTTCCCGCTGTTGCGTTTCTGATACTGCAATCGAAATTCGTTGATGGCCTTAGGACTGAGAATTGCGGTTTCGGTCAACTGGAGCAGGTGCCCTGTACTGAAGTTGTCATAGGCCCTGGAGGCAAGGCTGAAATTCCCGACGCCGTTGTTCTGGTCGTCGACTTTGCTATAGCTGTACCGGCCTACCAGCGTGTTGTTGGTATTGATTGCGTAGTCGATGCGGGGCGAGATATTCCAGCGTGAATTAGGAGTGATGATTGCTTGATTGAAACGCTCGGGCTGAAGCGCGGAATTCAGGATGGTGGCATTGACCACAGCGTTCTCATCGATGAGCCGGCGCTCGACATTGAAATTAAAGGAAGCCTTTTTGGATAGCGGCCCACTTACGTTGCCATCGAAGAATTTAGACTGAAAGTCCGGTTTTTCTGCTGTGACGAATGGATTGCGTGCGTTAAACACGTTGTCGCTTGCCATGAACAGAAACTGGCCCCGGAACTTATCGCTGCCCGGTCGCGTGAAGATCTCGATACGGCCGAATCCGAGGCGGTCGTACTCGGCGGAAAACGGATTGGAGTTTACGCGAATTTCCCGGATATTCGCTTTAGGAGGGAGCTGTCCTCCGCTGAAGCCGTCGATAAAGATCTGGCCTCCATTTGGGCCAGCCGCGGGTCCGGCGAGAGCCTGCAAGTCCTGCGCGAGCTGATCCGGATCATCCGATAGAGCCTCCAGATCCTCGCCCTTCAACACGATGGCGCCAACGTTCTGAGTTGGATCGGTGCTGACAGTATTGCTGTCGTCATTTACAGTGACCTGCTGGGCTTCGAGCGTGATCTGCATCGCCGCGTCGAGGGTAACCGGACCGTTGATGTTCAGGCCAGACGCGGTGAACGGCGCAAAGCCGGGACGACGAATGTTGAGCTCGAACGTTCCCGGTGGGACGTTGTTGATGACGTAGGCGCCGGCGGCATCGCTTTTGGTCTGAAGCTGCGTGTTCGGCGCACGGCGGATCGTAATCACTGCGTCAGGCACCGAGGCACCGCTGGGATCCGTAACGGTCCCTCGCAGGGATGGGGTCTGCGCTGCCAAAGACGTAAGACTGGCGATGGTGCACACGAGCATCGCGACAATCCGGGCACACTTCGAGTACATGGTCTCCATTTCGAGAAAATCCTGTGAATTAAGTTTGAATCTGTTTTGAGGTTATGGCGCCGGAATCATGGACATATCGCCCAAGCTCCAGTTGCCACCTGGTCCGCCTGAATTCCGGCTGCCGGCGTTGCTGCCGGAAGCCGCAGCCATAGCCCGGCGCATCGCAACGAAGCGTTCTGCGCCAGCGAGAAGGGTGATAGCTGTTACTTTGTCGTTCGTTGTGCTCTTAGTGCTAGCCACGATGATGGTCTCACCAGGCTTGACGTCAGCGAGGGTCGTAACGGGCAAACGCTCCATCATTTGGCCGATGTCGGGCATTCGCATTCCGCCACCGGGACCGCCGGGACCGCCTGGGCCACCCGCGGCAGCGCGACCCGGTCCACCTGCGCCAGGACCTCCCGGAGCACCGGGGTTACCTCCGGGGGGTGGTCCACTAGGACCTCCACCCAAATTCGGCATCCTCTTCAGCGTGGAATCGGGCGTCACCCGCACAGTCAGGGTCTTGTTCGTATCGAGATCCTTGATCAGCAATTCATTCGAATCCGGGACCACCGAGACGACTGTTGCGGCCAGAGTCTGGAAGCTCCCTGTCACTACTTCGTCGGCCTTGAAAGTGAGCCCGTCCTCGCTCTTGTCACCTCTGGCGCGGAGCTGATCGCCCGGTTTCACATCGGTCAGCGCAGCCTGTTTCGCATCAGCGAACCGAACGGAATCCGCGGAATATCGCCGCGTTGGAGCGTTGTCGCTGACGGTGAGCGTCACCAGTTGTTCTGCGGCGGCGAGTTGGGGGATACGGATTGTGATCTGCTTCTTCGCCGGCTCCAGAGCCGTTACTGTTCCCGAGATGCCACGCTTCTGCCAGTCCTGCCGTTCCTTCTGCTGCTTTTCGGCGAGGTCCGTCCGGGACATCAGAATGACTGAGTTCGCAACGATCGTCTTCGCATCGGTCGCTGTCCCGCGGGCGAGGACGCGGTCGCCAGAACCGATATCGCTGGCGGTGATCGTCGATGCATCTTTCAAGCTGGTCTGCCCGGGAGCAATTCTCTGGAACTTCGTGTCCGGGCCGAATACAATCTCGTAAACTTCACCGGCGTCGGTACGCACCTTCGCCCCACTGCCCTGCTTCTCGCTGACGACGCCCATCACACGGCCAGGCTGCGTTTGACTGGACTGAGCGGAAACAGTCAGAGCCAGGATCAAGAGTCCGGGAATGAGCTTGTAAACAACCGAGCGATTCATAGTGCGTTACCTGAAGGATACGCTGGAACTGCTGCTGTGACCTTTAAGTTTTGTAAAGCAGTGCTGCATGTTTCCAAAGAAGAAGGGCGAACAACAAAGGGGAAAAGTTTCAGCGTGGCAGCCGCAATTCCACTGCCAGGCCCGGCTCGGCATTCTCAGCCCGGATCTCGCCATGATGTACCCGGACGGCACGCTCGGCTATGGATAATCCAAGCCCGACGCCGCCCCCATTTTGGCGGTTACGATCTTCCTCTACACGGTAGAAAGGCCGGAAGATTTCAGAAAGCTGCCCTTCCGGCACGCCGGGCCCATGATCTCTTACGCGGATGGTTACCGCCTGCGGATTGACCTGCAAGTCCACCTCGATCTCCGTGCCTTCCGGCGCGTGATGGATTGCGTTGCGAAGGACATTTTCAACGGCGCGATGCAGAAGCTCAGGATCGCCTTGCCA
>JACMLA010000039.1 GCA_014379815.1 Bryobacteraceae bacterium
AATCTTCACAAGAATCCTCGTGCCCTTCGCGGTGCAAACAGAATTGCAAAGCCTGGACGCGCCGCCGCAGGTGCGCAAATGGATCTCCAGCCCCCCGGCTTGGCTGGAAGTGCATGAAGTCCCCGCACATTCCTTCGATGACACTTCGCTTCGCTCACTCGACAAGGGCGAGAGAGAGGCCATTGAACTGGCTGCCACCCTTCCAACGGATACGCTGCTGCTTATTGACGACCGCGAAGGTGTGAAGGCCGCGCTTCGCAAGGGCTTGGATATAACCGGCACAATCGGCATACTCGATCTTGCCGCAAAGCGGGGGCTTCTTGATCTTGCTGCCGCCTTTGACCAACTGCGGCAGACAAACTTTCACCGGCCAGAAAAACTCATGGAAAGAATGCTTGCCGAACAGAAAAGCAAGGGCCAGCCATGACCAGCCATGAAGCTGATCGGCTATGCCCGCGTTTCAACCGAAGACCAGAACCTCGATTTACAAAAACAGGCGCTGCAAACTGCCGGGTGCGATGTTCATCCACCTGGATAAAAGCACCGGCGCGGACATGAAGCGCCGCGGCCTCTCCAAAGCCTTGCTCCATGCCGAACCCGGCGATGTACTGGTGGTCGGGAAACTGGACCGCCTCAGCCGCTCCCTTTTCGATCTCGTCACGCTTATGCAGACGTGCAAGGTGAGGATATCGGCGAAACTCTGAAAAAACGGGGGCGCGACAGTCAAGACAGCAGGCAAGGCCGACGTTTCCGGGCAGATCACGCAGCCAGCTTTACAGCTGTGTCTGTTTCCGCCTTTATCCCCGGATACCAGCGCCGGAACGTGTCGCGAAGTTCGTTGTTGAGCACTCGCGCGCGCACCTGTAGTAGCAGGTGGGCACCGTGCTGGCTCCAGTGCATCTGCTGCTGCTTGACCATCCGTCTGCTTACCAGCTGATTCACCGCCGATTCCGTAAATGCCGTGCTGATCGTCTCGTGATTTCGATGCCGGTCGCCGTAATCCGGAATGAAAGCCTGGTTGGTCGCTATGTAAGTGCCAAAGTCACGAATCGCCTTGAGCATCTGCCGCTCGGCGCTGATCCCGTCGCCAGCCAGCAGTTGCTTCAAGACCGTCAGTCAGACGCAGGCCGGCAAACAGCTTCTGTTTGGCTTCCTGCATCTTGTTGCGGCCTGAGTGTCGGAGACCGCCTGGGCAGATTCTGCCAGCTGATCCACCGTAAGATCCGGCCGCAGGAATCCGGCAATGCCCGGTAGCTGCTTGCAGGATTGACAGTACAACAGCAGGAAAAGGCCGAGCCTGTCAAACTTGTGAGACAAGAAGAAAGGCAAACTAAAGGGTAGCAATGGAGTCGTAAATATCGGCTCAGGAAAACCTTGGAATCAGGTCTTTAAAGCTGAGTGGGGACGCAGCTCGCTCGCATAACCCACGCACTCAAAACCCACATTCCACACTCAAGTCAAAAGACTAGCCGCCAGCCAGAGAGACCTCGTATCCTGTGCAGGCAATGCCGAAACAATCCGAGCCAGGCAGCGGAGCCATCTATATTCACGACAGCTCGCAGGGGTGTCGTCTGCAGATTCGCGGAACCCTCGACGCCCGGCTGGCGCCAGAACTGCTTCAGGTATGGGAGACCACCCGCTCAATCGGGCCCGCAATCCTGATCGACTTAAAGAGCGCCGGACCAATCACCGCTGAAGGGGAAAAAGCTCTGGAGTACCTCCGTGCCTCCGGAGCCCGCATACACTTCCACAAGCCGCCTTCATCCCGTACACTCACCTGCTATCTGCCTCTCTGGATGACCGCATTCTTGTGCGCAATGTTTCCAGGCCACCGCTCATAATTGCAAGATGGACATCCCTCATCAGCCAACCGATGCCCAACTCCTGGCCCAGACGCTCGGCTTCTCGGCTGGGTTCGCGATCTCTCTCGTTCTGCTCCAGCTGATTCGCAACTCATGGCAGCTGGAGGAACAGCGCCGTCCCAGCTTGCTGCTGGCTGCGGCACTGCTCGTGTGGAATACCGGTGGAGCTATCAGCACGGCCCTGATGATCGGCGGTTACCCCTTCCGCTCCCCGGAAGTCAGAATGGCTTGCGGCTTCGGATACAGCGGTTTGCTCATGTTTACCCCCGCAATGCTGTCCGTCTGGCGACTCTCGCACTTTTCCCCCGGACTCAGGCGAATCTACACTGTCCTGCTGCTCTTTGCCGTCCTCGTCGGGATTCTCCTCGGTATTCAGTTCTGGCTGGACGCGTTCACAGGCAGTTCCTTCTTCTCTCCCTTCCACAATCGCGTCCTCGCGTTCACCAGCTTTTACCTGCTCCTCGCAGTAGCTATCTTCGTTCGTCTTTTTGAAGCACGATCGTCGCTCGATAACTTTTGCCTGGGCCTTTCCTCAGCGGCCTTTTTTGCCTCTGTATCCGGTATCATTCTCTCGGTCCAATCCGGCGTAAGCCCCACGGCAAAATTGATCTTCCGCTTCGCAGCCGAGCACTCTGTTCTGCTTCCCGCCCTCGCCTCCTTTTTTCTCCTCGCGCGCTTCCGGCTCAGCGACGTTCTGGTGGTAAGAAGCCTTCGTATTCTGGCCGCTCTCACACTGGCTTTCCTGTTTTGCGTCATCGTGCTCGGCCCCTTGCCACATTGGGCTGAAGCGGTGCCCTTTCCCCGCGCAGCCGAGGCCACGATTGCAACACTACTTCTAGCGGCTCTGCTCAAAAGCTTTCCTTCTCTCGAAGCCGCCATCGGCCGAATGGTAGAGCGACGGTTCTTTCAGCAGCCTGATTTCAATGCGGAGCTCAACCGCTTTGCATCTGCGATGACTGCAATCACCGAGGAACCATCACTTTTCCGACAGGCAGAGTCTTCCGTCACCCGGCTCTTCGAACACACCCAGGCGCAGGTTGTTCCCACTACCACCAGCGTTATGCGGGCTGCCGAAAAGGAACTGTTGGCCGCAGAGGTCATCGAAGCTGCCAGCCTGCCTTCTGGTCTCGCGGACCTCGCCAGTCTCAAACCCGAGATTTGCGCCACAATCCGCGTAAATGGACGCGTCGACTATCTGCTCGCCATCGCTCCGGACGTGCATAGCCGGAGCTTTCTCCAAAACGAGCTGGCCTTCTTCAGAAGCCTGGCTGCCCTCGTGGGCGCGCGTCTCGATGCACTTGTCGCCGAACGCGCCCGTCTCGAAGTACATGGGCGTGAAATGACTCTGCGGCAACAAGCGACCTCGGCCGAACTCCAGGCTTTGCGAGCACAGGTCAACCCTCACTTCCTCTTCAATGCTTTAAACACCATCGCCGACCTGGTAATCGTAGATCCCCGCAAGGCCGAGCGTGCTATAGAAATGCTGGCGGAAACATTTCGCTACGTGCTCATGAATCACCACCGCAACATGGTGTCGGTAGGCGAAGAGCTGGATTTTGTCCAGCAATACCTGGCCATCGAACAAGTTCGCTTCGGCAGCCGTCTGGAGATCAGAATCGATGCCGACGCAATCGTCCGCAAACACATCATCCCGGCACTAATTCTCCAGCCAGTGGTGGAAAACGCCATCAAGCATGGACTGGCTCCCAAAATCGGCCCTGGTCTTCTGACAATCCAGGTCTGTGAGTCAGATGGGTTTCTGCGGCTCTCAGTTGAGGACAATGGCGCCGGGCCACTGTCTCCCCGCAAGCCTCTCAAATCAACTGGCACCGGGTTGCGAAACACGGCGGACCGGCTGCGTACCCTGTACCAGGAACGAGCCTGCCTGACGATGGAGCCTCTCCCGTCCTGTGGCTGTCGTGTCACGATCCTGATTCCTCAAAACGGCCAGCTGGAAGCGGCATGATTCGTGTGGTTCTCGCCGACGATGAGGCACCTGCCCGGTCCCGGCTTCGGCGCCAGCTCTCATCCTGCCCCGACGTGGAAATCGTCGGAGACGCCGAAGACGGTCTCTCGGCCGTTGACAGCATCGTCACGCTCCAGCCTGACCTGCTCTTTCTTGACGTGCAGATGCCGGGCCTTAACGGCTTCGAAGTGCTGCGCGCTCTACCGCCTGATGCCCGCCGACCTCTCGTTATCTTTGTTACAGGGTTCGATCAGCACGCACTCGCCGCCTTTGAAGCGGATGCTGTCTCCTACCTCGTCAAACCGGTTCAGGAGCAGCGGCTGCTGCAGGTCATCGACAGAGTTCGCCCCCTCCTGCTCCATGCAGCCAGCCAGGCCAGCGAAATCGAACGTATTGATAAGGTCGTTCGCACTCAGGCGTTGCCCCTCCGTCACATCGTGGCCCGTAATCGCGACCGCTTCGTTCTCCTGGCACCCGCCAGTGTGTCTTTCTTCGCCATCAGCGACGGATTGGTCTGGGCTCATACCCCTGCTGCGAGAACCCTGGTGAACTATCAGCTGGCCGATCTGGAATCGGCGCTGCCCCCGGAGCAGTTTTTCCGCGCCTCTCGCGCCGCGCTCATCAACGTCGCCCACATCCTCGAGGTAAAACCTTTCCTGAAAAGCACGTTCCTCATCACGATGCGCGATGGGGGCCACACAGAGTTTCAGGTCGGTGAGCGGCGCGCCCGGCTTCTGCGCCAGCTCCTTCCAGGCCTGTAACGATTTTGCAATGCGGCCCGCACTTGCTTCGCCTCTCTTGCAACGCCCTCCAGTGCCTGCTTTCCACACTCATTCGCTTTAATTAGACTCCCGGCACACTTCATGGAATCCTGGTTACGAGGTATTCACTCTTTGCAGCTATCACGCCTTATGTTGCCTGCACTCCTGCTGCTCCCTGTTCCTGGCCATGTTTTTGGCCAGGACACTGCCGGAGTCGGGAGCCTCACCGGCAAAGTAAATCGTGCCGGCAGGCAGCCCGCAGCCAGCCTCGCAGAGCCTCTGGCCGCAGTCCGTGTCTGCCTTGTTGAGCTCGCCAGGTGCACAACTTCGGACGTACTTGGCGACTTTCGACTCAGTGACATTCGCTCCGGCATCTATTCTCTCGAGGTGCAAATAGCCGGCGAACCTCCTCTGCGTCAATCCGGTGTCGATATCCGCGCAGGTCTAGAAGCCCGCGTAGACATCTCAGTGCCTGATCTGGGCAGCGTTCGTCAGGAAGTTAACGTTTCCGATTCGAACTACGAAGCTCCGGA
>JACMLA010000040.1 GCA_014379815.1 Bryobacteraceae bacterium
AGTTTCTGCGCTCGTGGGGTAAGGGAATGTTCGGGAATCCGCACGGCATGCGCATCGGCAGAGACGGAAGCGTGTGGGTGACCGACAACGGGGACCACCAGGTAATGAAATTTTCCCCTGATGGCAAGCTTCTGCTCACCCTTGGCATTAAGGGCAAGGCTGGAACGGACGACAAAACTTTCAACCGGCCAACCGACATTGCTTTCGCGGCGAATGGTGACTTCTTCGTTTCCGACGGCTACGGGAACTCGCGTGTCGTAAAGTTTTCGGGCGACGGCAGATACTTGCTGGCGTGGGGCAAGAGAGGAACGGGGCCGTCGGAATTCAATACTCCGCACTCGATCGCAGTCGATTCGAAGGGCAAAGTATATGTCAGCGACCGCGAGAACAACCGTATTCAGATTTTCGACGGCGAGGGAAAGTTCCTGCGCCAGTGGACCCATCTGGGCGCGACGCAAAACATCTTTATCACTCCCAAAGATGAGTTATGGATCATAACGCACCGGGACAATATCGAGAACATTACATACGACACGCTGGCTGGGCGCATCATGCGAATCGACCTCGCGAGCGGCAAGATATCAGGTGCGATGGAAAGTCCGGGCCACTGGCTGCACGCCAGCCACACGGGGGAGATTTTTGTCGGGAGTCTTACGGGCAATGTGTTCCGCTGGTATCCCGGATGGCTCTCGCGTGGGCTGGGCAGTGAAGAGGGTTTGAAGCCAGCGAATTGAATTCGGCCTACCATCACGCCTCCCGAGTCTGTCAACGATTCGGCGCCGCTGACTCTTCTACTGTCAGGATCTGGTTTGCACTGACGTCCTGCACTCGATCCACTCGGCCGCTGGGCCATCGGATCTCAACTGAGTCTGCTTTTTTGTGTTTTCCTAATCCAAAGTGGACCCTGAGATCATTGCTCGATAAATAGCTCAGGCCTGCCTTGATTTCCCGCGTGAGCGTAAGGTCGCCGGCTTTGAGGGTGAGCCTGGCTCCGACGGCAGAGCGGTTCGATTGCTTGCCAACACATCGCACGACCAGCCATTGCCCGGCCCGCGGCATCTCGTTATGCAGAAGTATGGGAGCATCATCGAGGTTGTTGATCAGAATGTCCAGACGCCCGTCGTTGTCGTAATCGCCTACGGCCAGACCACGTGACTTCCAGCGCTCAACGAGGCTAAGTTCGAGTCCTGCCTCCCGGAATGTTCTGTCGTGACGGTTCACGAAAACGAGGGGTCGCTGCTTGTACTCAAGACCCATCTTGAACTTATCCGCTTCAGGGTATAGGTGCCCATTCACAACCAGCAGGTCTTCCCAGCCATCATTGTCTATGTCCGCGTACGACGTTCCCCAACCCACATGCAGATAGGTAGTAGTCGCGTGGCCTGCAGTGCTGGTGATGTTACTGAAAGCGCCGTCACGGCTATTGTGATGCAGCTGGTTGGTTTGGAAGGAAGAGTTCGTGTAGTAAAGGTCCAGCCAGCCATCGTTATCGAGATCTCCAAAGTCGACTCCCATGGATCCTTCTTCGACTCCGTCTTCCGAAAACGCTACCCCAGCAAGCACACCTGTCTCTTCGAACCTGCCCTTTCCCGTGTTGTGGTAGAGCATGTTTCCATTAAGATCAGTCGCCACAAAAATATCAGGCCAGTTGTCGTTGTCGTAATCCGCTATCACGGGTTGCAGGCTGTAACGCTTGACGGGTTCGATGCCTAACTCGGCCGTGCGATCGTGGAAACG
Organism: Bryobacteraceae bacterium; assembly: GCA_014379815.1. The sequence continues at coordinate 1,738 of JACMLA010000040.1, forward strand.
CCCCTTGCCATCACCGAAGTACAGGGCATCGCGCTGAGCAGGCAGACCCCGGGGCCCACAGAACACCTGATACCCCAAGTAGTTGCATGAGGAATCGCGAGCGGGTACGTTATCGAGAGGGTAGTCAAGGTAATTGGCAATGTAAAGGTCGAGATTGCCATCCCGGTCAAGATCGCCAAATGCAGCCCCCATACCCCATGTGCCGGGCTGTCCTGCCACCCCGGCCTTTTCCGCTATCTCCTCGAAGGAGCCGTTACCCCGGTTTCGAAACAGGAAGTTGCGCCCATAGCCGGTGACCAGGACGTCCTCCCAACCGTCGTTGTCAACATCCGCCACTGCAACGCCCATGGCCCATCCTCGCGAAGTAGCCAGGCCTGCGGCCTTTGTAACCTCCACAAAATTGCCTTTGCCGTCGCCCCGGTATAAAGCGCACACCGGATTTCCGCCCTTCTTCCGATAAGATTCAACGGTGGAACCGGCCACCAGCAGAACATCGAGCTTGCCATCTTTGTCAAAATCCAGAAAGGCGGCGCCGCCTCCCATTACTTCTACAATGTGCAGCTTTGAACCGGCATCGCCTCCCTGCAGGTTGCGGAATCGTGAAAGTCCGGCTTTCTCGGTTACGTCCACGAATGCGGGCTTAGAAATCGTCGCGGCGGTCTCCGCGACTGCGAATCCTGCCACGATCGCCGCACAACGAAAGGTCAGTGAGACGCTCCAGCTCGTTGTCATAGGCCAGGCGGCTGTGGATACGTCCGCTCCACGTCACTGTCCCTTGCCCGGGCGCGATCCTCGTTAAGTTTGGCGAAGATTTGCGCCTCCCGCCGCGCGTCATCTAAACGTCCCAAACCGCGGTAAGATTGCGACAGGTACAGGTGCAGAGATGGCATGTCGGGATCGATTCGAACTGCTTCCTCCATTGCTGTGGCTGCCTCCGGGTACCGCTTCAACTGAATTAACGCTTTGCCAATTCCGGCATGGGCATCCATCCACTTAGGATTCCCGGCCAGCACGCGGCGGAACTCGCCAAGGCACTCCTGCGCTTTGCCCATCTTGAACAGTACATCGCCGAACATGGCACGAGCTTCCAGCAGCGTTGGGTCTTTTTTCAAAGCCAATTCAAGTTGGCTCGCGGCTTCCTGCAGGCGGCCAAAGTTATTCAGCTGCGCCCCGACGTGGAAGTGAGCCAATGGTTTATCGGGAAAGCGATTTAGCGTTTCCTCCGCGAATGCGAGCGCCCGTTCATAGTCCAGATTTTTGTACAGCGCCTGGATAAGCAGAAATCGGGGATCGGCGTTATTCGGGTCCAGCTGTGTGGCTTCAGTCAGCGACTTGACCGCCTCCGAGTAGTAACGTTCCTTGTAGTATTGCAGCCCAAGCATCATCAGCAGCCGCGCGGTAGGTGACCGCAGAGACACGGCCTTCCGAAGGTGCGGTATGGAGCGCTCGCTGTCTCCGGATTGTGCAAGGAGAGTTCCCAACAATACCTGTGCCTCATAAACCTCCGGATTGACTTCGACAGCAGTCCGCAGTTCGGCTTCGACCTTATCATCGTGGCCCAATGCCAGATATGCGCGCGCCAGGTTGTAGTGCGCCTCTGCCAGCTTCGGCTGGAGTGCTATCGCCTTTGTCAAAAGGGGAATTGTGTCCTGATGACGCTCCGCCTGCCCCAGCGTAGTGGCCGCGGCAATCAGAAGGTCGGTGTCGCTGGAACCTGCCAGTTCCGCCGCGAGAGCCGAAGTGGCTGAACCGGTTTGCGCGGTCAAACTCTGGCGAAGTTTCATTAGTAGCTGGAGGTCCGTTGCCGTCTTGCTCTTCCAGCGGGCGGTTGCGTTAAACTCCGCCTCTGCGTCTTTCAGCCTGCCCTTCTCCTTATATGCGCGTGCAAGCAGGTAGTGCAGGCCGCCATCTTCAGGTCTTGCGCGCACGGATGATTCGAGGAACGGTACAGCATCGTTGTACAGCCCCAGTGCAAGGTACAAGCTGCCGACCCTTTGGCGCACGTCCAGCACTTCTCCCGATGCAAGAGACCGCTCGAAGAACTCCAGGGCTTTGCGGCGCTGGCCTGCGTTCACACGCAGGCGTCCAAGGTAGTACAAGGAATATGGATCGGGAGGACTGAACTCAAGTTCCTTCGCGAACGCCACGCCGGCCTCAGCAGTTCGACCAAGTTGAAACAACCCGAAGCCAAGTTGATAGTAGGCACCGCGGGTCTGCGGCCAGATTGCGATCGCTGCTCGCAACTCTCGCACAAGATCGGAGTATTTCTGTTGATCGAGGAACACCTGCGCCCGGTCAAGGTGACTTTGCAGTTCGGGCGGCGCAGCCTGCTGGGCGCGGACACATACACCGCCAATTGCAAAGCTTCCGGCCAGGAAGAGCCCGTGCAGGATCATCCTGTAGCGAAGCAAAATCAGACACCCATGGCGCACGCGATCTCAGAATCGAATTTTGAGGCCAAGCTGTGCTTCCAGCGGCGATCCGGTTAAACCGGTTATGCGCCCAAAGGTGCCGGAATCGAAGTTGCTGTCCGGGTTACCAAAGTTCGCCCTGTTCGTGACGTTAAAAACCTCCCCGCGAAATTGGAGCAGCAAGCGCTCGGCAATATTGAAGTTTTTGTATCCGCCAAAATCCATTTGAAAGAAGCCAGGACCGATGTAGCGATTGCGTCCCAGATTCCCAAATGTGAATGGTGAGGGTTCTACAAATGCCGACTTGGTAATCCACAAGTCAGGCGCGTTCTGTGCTCCGGAATAGGCGTCGCCGATCACGTTCGGCCGCTGCGAGATGGAACGAGCGCCAGTATTGGCAACGTCGCGGCCGATGCCCACATTGAAAGGAGATCCGGAGCGCGCCGTAATGATGCCGGTGACCTCCCAACCACCCAGAATCGCGTTTGGAATCGAGCCCATATTCCCGCCGAGGCTATGCCCCTTTCCGAATGGGATCTGGTAGACATAGTCAAACGAGAAGATGTGAGTGCGGTGCAGAGAGCTGAGCGCATAGTCAGCCTTCCTGTCGCGCGGGTTCTGTGGAGATGAACTGGCCCCGAAACCAGAGCCGCCAATGTCCATCGCCTTTCCGAATGCATAATTTCCACGGAAGGTCAGGCCTTTGGAGAACCGCTTATCCAGCTTCGCCTGCAGCCCATGGTAAGTGGATGTACCGCTGTTATCCATCAGGCTTGTTGCCCCCAGAACCGGATAGGGACGGCGCGGGTCCACCGCACCGGGGCCGGGAAGCGCGGTATTGGCGTTCGCGAATGTGGTCAGGTGCAGCCCGCGGTTGCCTACATAACCAATTTCAGCGACCAGGTCTTCCGCCAGCCTGTGTTGAATATGCAGGTTCCACTGCTGGGTGTAACTCGTTTTGTTGTTGCGATTCACTATATGTTGTGCGCTTAATGGCACGTTCGCGCCCGGCGTAACCGTCAGCA
>JACMLA010000319.1 GCA_014379815.1 Bryobacteraceae bacterium
ACGTCGAGACCGGCGCGGAGCTCTTCCGGCTGGGTCCTTTCCCCGATACGACAAACAATATTGGCGAGTTCCTTGCTATTGTCCATGCGCTGGCGTTCCTGCACGGGCGAGGCAAACAGGACATGCCCGTCTACTCCGATTCAGCAATCGCCCTGACTTGGCTCCAAGCAAAAAAATGCCGTACCAAGCATGCTGAAACCCCAGCAAACAGAAAAGCCTTTGAGCTGATTCGACGCGCTGAGAAGTGGCTTGAAGAGAACAACTATGCGAATCCCGTGCTGAAATGGCGGACAGAAAGCTGGGGTGAAAACCCCTCGGACTTCGGCCGCAAAGATTAAGCTCAGACTGGATAACGAAACCGTCACAGTCGTCTTTTGCGCGGGATTCATCCAACGCGCTATGACCAATCAAAACGACCGCGAGGACTTTCAGTTGAAAGACTTCGAAGCAGAGTTCGGCTACCAGCAGGCTGTGCGCGTCGGAAACAGCATTTACGTTGCCGGTACCGTCAGCCTGACTAATGACGGCATTCCGAGGGATGTTGGCGATATGGCTGCACAGGTGCGAAATGCCTACGCAGACGTGGTCGCGTCGCTGGCACACTTCGGAGCAACGTTGAGCCACGTGGTCCGGGAAGCTATCTTTGTCACGGACATGGAACTTTTCCTAAAAAAAGGTCTTCCAGAGCGACTACGGGCCTATGAAGGGCATCGTCGCCCGGCTGGCGCTCCGTGGGTGCAGGTGCCTCGCCTCGCTCACGTCGACTTCCTGTTTGAAGTGGAAGTCTACGCGATCCTTTCTGAATAACCCTGGGGAAACACGCGGAGACTATTGCGAGCGTCTCTGTGCCCTGTGGTTCGTTTCAGAAAAAGGAAAGGGTTGCTAAACGGCGCTGGCAAGGCTGAATGCGTGAGGCGGTTGCGTAAACTGTCGCAAGTTCCATACCGCACCAGGGGATTGGGAGGCTGCCCATTCCGCAAGCGAAAAAGATTGATAACCGGATTGGACGTATTCACCGCAATCCGCTCCCGATGTGCCGCCACGGTAGACGATCAAGCGGCTATCGTTCCAGAAAACAACCCGCGACCAATTGGCGGGGTCCGCTGCCGCGGCGCTCACAATCTGAGAAACAGTGGCTTGGGCCTGCGGCAGGTTGCGTGGGCATCGAGTGGTGCCAAGGCAAGCGATAAACGCTTCTCCGGTGAATACATTCATGGACATCTTGATGGGAGTGCGGAATACGGAAAGCCAGAAGGAAAACCGGCTATAGCCAGGCTGCCCGGGGCCGCTATAGAGCCGGTTGGCGGGATCGACAAACCAGGCCTGGGTAGTGTTGAGCGGTGGGAGCTGCGCCCAAAAAAGGCGAGACGCCTGGTGAGGTGGCAGCAAAGGGCAAGCCTGATTCACAACCATCGGGAAGGGGTTCGGGTGGTTGAGAACTAGAGGAGCGGCCGGCAACAAGAGAGTTTGAGGAGCAGACTGCGTCACGGTATGGACGGAGCCGGCGGGCTGAGGATAGTTAGCGCGAAGCTGAATGGTTTGTCCCCAGAGGTTATGCAGGCGGGCGTAATGCAGGATCTGCCACAGCAGTTTGCTGTAGCCGGAGGGTTCGAGAATTTTCTGCGACTTCAGCTGCCAAAGTTCACCGGGCAGCACCGACACGCCGATCGTCACTTTGTCTTTCGGAATCCTGGTTGAGGAGAAACTTACGCCGAACTTATAGTTATATGGAAGCGGAGCGGGCTGAATGGGAAGCAGCACGATGGGATCGGTTACGGTGATCGCGGACATGGTGGAAAGATCTTGGCAGGTTTTGCGGGTTGAGGTCAATGGAGATTCCGGGACGACTCCCGAAACCCGATTGCGCAGTCCGCACTTTTTTCCCGCGCTCTGCTCGGCGAACTAAACTGCCTAATCCACATACCAACTCGCTCCGTCCACAGCACGCTGAAGTCAGGAGCCTATCTGGATGACGACTTTGCCGAAGTGCTGTCCCGATGCCAGATGCCGGTACGCCCTGGCAATCTCCGATAAGGGAAATGTGCTGTCTATCACCGGCTTGACTCCGCCACCATCCAGAGCCGCTATCAGGTCAGACAGCATCTGTCGTGAGCCGACGTAGATTCCATTCAAACGCAGTTGTTTCATCAGTAGCGGAAGCAGGTTGAGTGACGTTTCAACACCAGACAGAACACCCACCACGGCAAGGGTGCCGCCGGTTCGAAGCGCGCGCAGGGACTGACTAAACGTATCTGGACCACCAACGTCGACAACATGATCTACGCCTGATCCGTTTGTGTAATCGAGAACAGCAGCGCTCCAGTCAGGGGTAGTCTTGTAATTGATTCCAAACTCCGCGCCCAGCTCTTTGAAACGAGCCAGCTTGGCGTCGCTGCTGGAAGTGGCAATGACGCGGGCACCTTTCAGGATTGCAATCTGCAGTGCAAACACGGACACGCCACCGGAGCCCTGGATTAACACCGTTTCGCCTGCTTTCAATTGCCCGGCCTCAATCAGGCTATTCCAGGCGGTGATGCCTGCGCAAGGCAGTGCGGCTGCCTCTTCAAACGAAAGCGATGCGGGAATCGGAACGAGGGAATGTTCTGGCAGGACAATGTATTCGGTTAGCATTCCGTCCAGCTCACCTCCATGAGCTGTAGCTCCGTAGGTATCGTTCACCGGGCCGCTAATCCAGTCGCGCATGTAGGACACAACAACACGGTCGCCCGGCTGAAACTGAGTTACGCCACCGCCGACTCTGTCCACCACGCCTGCGCCGTCAGAAACGGGCACAATCGGGCCTGATCTGGTCGAGGGATACAGCCCTCTGGCAATCAGCAGGTCGCGAAAATTCAAAGATGCCGCGTGTATCCTGACGCGTACTTCGCCAGTGTGAGGCTCCGGTACTGGCTTCGTTCCAATCTGAAGCGAATCGATGTCACGACCGTGCTGGATGGTGGCAGTAGTCATTCTTACTGCTTGTGCTTTTGCTTGCATGCATCCAGCTTGTAGCGACCAGCATCCCGCGACCAGTGGGCACGCATCCTATGACCATGAGTCCCAGTCAAATCGTCGGGCCCATCCCGAACGGAGCCGACTCGCGTCGCAGAAAAGAGCTGGCGAACTTTCTGCGCACCAGCCGGGAACGCATTGCACCAAAGCAGGCAGGCCTTCCGGAGAGGCCCCGTCGCCGCGTGGAGGGCTTACGTCGCGAAGAAGTCGCGGAGCTCGCTGGGATTAGCGCCAGCTGGTACACATGGATGGAGCAAGGCAGGCAGATGCGCGTTTCCGCTGAGACGCTGGAGCAGATCGCGTCCGCGCTGCAGCTGAATGAAGATGGCCGCGAGCAACTGTTTCTGCTTGCAGAGGTGCCGCCACCCCGCACGCCTCGGTACGACCCGACAATACCTCCAGGCATACATGCGCTCCTCATGCAGTACGAGCCATGGCCAGCCTACATGGTGTGCAGTCGCTGGGACATCGTGGACTGGAACGACGCCGCCGCAAGGGTTTTCGGGGACTTCGCGGAACTGCCGATAAGGGACCGCAACCTGATGTCGCTGATATTCACGAGTCCAACGTTTCAAACGCTTTTTGTCGAGTCCGAGCGTATGAGGCGATGCGTTCTGAGCTACTTTCGGGCCAATTACAACGAGCGTCTGGGAGACGAGCACTGGACTGGGCTAGTCTCCGGCTTGCAGCGCAACAGCGAAGATTTCCGAACCATGTGGCAGGAGTATTCGGTAGGGCGACCTCCGGACTGGCAAAAGCACCTGCACCACCCCGAGCTCGGTAGCCTGCTGTTTGACCCGGTAACCCTCGGCATTCCGCCGGAACACGATCTACGCATCATGTTTTATGCCCCGGCCGACGCCGAAACTGCAGCAAAGCTACGCGCAAGCTCCGATACCGCCAGGTCTCTGCGTGTTCCCGACGCCCCGGATGTCATCTTCTGACATGGCACGGTCACGCTGCGCGTTTTGCGAGGGGTGGAGATAGGGCTAGTGGCGGGTTGGTGGGTTCGTTTTGTTGCGTTTTTCTGGCCGGGACGAAGTGGGGATTTTTCCGGATTGCTTCGTGCAACTGCTCGACTGTCTTGACGCCGTAGGCGTCCAT
>JACMLA010000320.1 GCA_014379815.1 Bryobacteraceae bacterium
AATTACTACTTCCCGCGTACCTCCACAGATGGCGTCCGTAGCTGCATTCAGCTTGGCTTCCATGCCACCGGTGGCCACGCCAGACCGTATAAGATGTGCGCAGTCCGACAGACGAAGCGAAGAAATCACGTCGCCTGCACTGCCCTTTACACCCTCTACGTCGGTAAGAAAAATGAGCCGTTCTGCCTGAAACGCAACAGCGCAAGCGACCGCCATCTGGTCGGCATTCACGTTGAAGACTCCACCACCGGCTCCCCCGGCTACACAGGCCACGACAGGCACAAAACCATCCCGCGTCAAAGTCTCCAGCACGGACGCATTCGACCGAACTACCCGTCCGACCGCTCCAAGTTCCGGGTCCATCGCTTCTGCTTCCGCCAGACGTGCGTCGATGCCGGAAAGTCCGACTGCCATCGAGCCCGCCGTTACCAGTGACGACACCAGCTGATGGTTCACACTTCCCGCAAATACCTTTAACAATGCGTCAACTACTTCCGGAGTAGTTACGCGCAGACCGTTCACGAAACGGCTCTCTACCCCGCGCTCCGCGAGGAACCGCGTCATCTGTTTGCCGCCGCCATGGACGACAACCAGAGCGTGACCTTCGCGCTGCAGCTCCGTTAGTTCTGTCGCCAGCCGTGTACGCGAGCCGTCATCGTCGAGCAGCGTTCCGCCAAGCTTCACCAGCAGCTTCAAAGCAGGCCCTCGGTCTCGGGAAAGCCAAGTGCCAGATTCATGTTCTGCACCGCTTGTCCCGCCGCGCCCTTCACAAGATTGTCGATGCAGCTGACAACAACTCCGCGACGCGTCGTGGCATCGTACCTCAGCCCGATATCGCAATAGTTGGTACGTTGCACCGCGCGCAAATCCGGAACTGCTCCGGGGTCGTACAACCTGACAAAATGCTCGCCCTGATAGAACCGCTCGTACTCCGCAATCAGACGATCTTCGGTAAGAGCTTCGACCCCGCGAAAATAAATCGTCTCCAGAATGCCCCGGTCGACAGGAATCAGCTGTGCCACAAAACTGAATTCTTTCTCTTCGAGCCCTGAATGCATCAGCACTTCCGGGACATGACGGTGGTCCAGCAGCGAGTACGCCGAAAAGTTCTCCGTCACTTCACAGAAGTGCGTCTTCAATGTCGGCTTCCGCCCTGCCCCGCTCACCCCCGATTTTGCGTCACAAATCACACCTGCTTCGCGGTCCAGCAATCCCGCTTTCACCAGCGGAGCAATGGCGAGATTCGCAGCAGTCGGATAGCAGCCGGGGTTGGCAATTCGTCGCGCGCCGCGGATACGCTCCCTGCAGAATTCCGGCAATCCATACACGGCCTCCGACAGCAACGACGGCGCCAGATGCTGTTCCCGATACCACCTCTGGTACGCGTCCGCACTTCCAAGTCGAAAGGCACCACTCAGATCGATAACGACGGCACCCGCTTCGAGGAAAGCAGGAGCCAGTTCCATGGAAACATCTGCGGGAGTCGCGAGGAAAATGGCACGCAGGCCATGTTCCCTGACAGCTTCCTGAGAAACCGGAATCGTCCGTGGCTGCTGCAAACCCCTTGGACCCGGTGCGGCAGCAGGGTCTCCGCGATGCTCCATTAGCACCGGCTCTACTCTGGAATGCCGGTGCAAAATATGCACCAGTTCGGCTCCGCTATAACCGCGAAACCCGATAATCCCGACCGACAGAGTCACTGATTATTTATTCATCCCAGTGAATAAATATACCATAAATCCTACCTGACTTCAAGCGCTCCTGAGGTTTGCCGTCCCCAGCTCGACACGACCACAGTCGCTATCCCGGGAGTCAGATTTTCAGGCACCCGGCAGTTGATTTGATCGACCCCAGGCAGGCCCGGTGCGCGACCCGAAAACACTACCTCGCAGCGCTCGCCATTTAGCAGAACATCCGGCTGTTGCAGGTGGACCGCAAAGCTGCCCGAAGGCATCGTCTGGGCCATCGTTTGGCCCAGTCCCGTCAGGAACAGGGAAACGATCCCACCACGCGACGCAGGTACCGCGGATACCTTGTTGTCAACCAGAAAGAACGACGGTGCAGCTGGCTCAACAACAGCGCGAACGGTGTGTGTACCCGCGTCATTCCTGATGTGAATGCGTGCCTCTTCCGCCAGTAGCTCAGGCAACACGACAAGGGCGCTACCCTGGTCTGATCCTACAACCGCCACCTGTTGTTCGCCGACGCGAATCTGGATGTCGGTCGAAACCAGACCTCGTACATTCACGCGCACCAGCATGCCCGGAGCGAGCACCAGTGGAGCCTCCTCGCTCGTCGCAGGGGTTACCGAGGTGATAACCGGCTCAGGCTTTACCAGAACAGCCTGGGACCGGCCAGCTAGCAACCGCACGTCCTGCTCCACGGCATCCGTGCTCAGTCTTGCGTCTCCTACTGGGAGATTGTCGCCCCATGCGAGACCCGCATTGCTAATGCGAAGGGGAACAATTCGCCCATCGCCGTAACGCAGAGAAGCAGACCGGATTGCTACAGCCTGGTTGTCCGAGGTTCTTCTTGCAACCAGCAACCCAGCCCCGGAAACGACCACCGGCGTAGCAATTTTCTCTGCAGTAGTTCGCCATTCCGCGTCCCTTGCTTCCAGGAAAGCCAGTACGATTTGCGCCGTCGGATGGTCTTTTCCCGGCACGACAGCCAGCCCTGCCGCGCTGTCGCAAAGAAAGAGTTGCCCAATCCCGCCCTGTGTATGACACAACGGCAGAGCAAACGTCCGACCAGGAGACGCGAACTCCAGCGAGGCACTCGTTGCAGTAACGACGCTGTCTGTGACGCCCCGGTCGCGGTTCGTCCCGGCAGTGCCGATGATCGCAATCGCATCGGTGCCTCGCAAGTTGTCCTGGCCCTGATTCCAGGTCGCGAGATCGAACAGGAACTGGCTCCCGGGCGCGGCCTGACGGAGTTGTGGATCAATCTCGGACTCGGCAGCCACCGTTGTTCCAAAGTGAGGAGTCCCTAAGAACACGACCTTGCGAATGCGAATTTCAGATAGCAAGCGTCGGGCGCTGGCAACCGCTCCGGACAGGTACGCACGCACAGCCAGGCCTCCTACGCTATGAGCGATGACGTCCACTTCACCCACGACGGAGCCGTCCTCATAACGGAGCCCATGAAGCCGCTGAAAGAGCTCGGCGACAATGTCGATCAGGCCAGGACGTCTGGGAGGCATACACAGCTCCTGCAGCAGCGCCACACGCCCGCTCTCCACGATGACCCTGTCGAAGTTGCCGAAGGTCAGATTGAAATAGGGCAGCTCACCCGACGAAGGGTCGGCGCAAATCGCGTCGTAGCCGGTCACGAATACTACGGGAGGCTTGCCAGTATTGCGGAGTGGCGTGTTCCACGACGTCAGTTGCGCGTGCGCGGAAGTCGCAACGACGGCAAGAAAAAGAAGTAATTTCAAACCAAAACCTCTTACGGGATAGGTCGGAATTCCGAGGTATCCACCCACGGGACGCCATTCGTTGGCGAGCATGCATTGGAGGGAAAAACACCAATTCGGGTTCCATCGGTTCGATTGAATCGGTCCCCGGCGGCCGGCAATTCCATTTTGTAGGTCTCGATGAATCCGGCAGAGATCAGCTGAGGACCTTCCAGCAGTCGATTCGAGCGCGCCACACTAATCACCGATATCAGCTTTGCTGCTTCATCCAGAGTTCGCAGCGTGGCTCTCTGCGCTTCTGTCAGAATCGCTTCGTGCTTCTGGCGCGTTTCCTGTCGCCTGGCTGCAACTTGCCGACAGATCGATTCAACCTCACGATATCTCTGCCCCAGAGCCAGCGGGTCCGGATCGGTCCTTCCGGATGCTACACGAATTTCCGCCTGGACTGTCTCTATCCGGACAACCTTTTCTCCCAGCCACAGCGAGTGTTCGCTATTCACTCGCTCAATGCTGGATCTCTGTTCAGGATTCAGGCCGAGGAAGATCACCAGTGGATCGGGCAGTGTACCCGCAATCTGAAACAACAGCAGAAGGGGTAACATCGACATGCCTTCACAATAGACTAAGCGAGCTTGCCCTCGAGCTCCGACCATCTCGCGTAGAGCCGGTCCACATCAGCTTGTGCTGTTTCCAGCTCTGCATGCAGCGTTTGAATCCTCACGGGATCACTTACAACTTCGGGATGCTGCAGTGCTGCCTGATTTGCCGCCAGTGCCGCCTCGGCTGCGTGAATCAAATCCGCCATGCTCTCGTACTCGCGGGCATCTTTGTAGGACAGCTTTTTCTTCACGCCCTGTTCGCCGGGCACCAGCGCTGCGGTGGCGCCACCGGCCGATGAGCGCACGTCCGAAGCAACACGGGACTGCTTCCCGCGATCTGCCCTGGCCTGCTCCCACTGCGAGTAGTCCGCAAAGGCTCCCCATCCGCCCTCGCCATCCAGACCGATCACTGCCGTGGAGACCCGATCCAGCATATAGCGGTCATGTGTAACCAGCACCAGCGCGCCGGTAAATTCAATCAGACTCTGTTCCAGAACTTCGAGAGTCGGGATGTCTATGTCGTTGGTGGGCTCGTCGAGCAAAAGTAAATCCGCCGGGACTAACATCAACCTCGCAATTACGACTCGCGCCCTCTCACCACCAGATAACTGCGCCACAGGAACGTCCAGCTGATCCGCGCGAAACAGGAAGCGTCGCGCCCAGCCAGCAACGTGGATCGTACGCTCACCGTAGATCACACTGTCTCCCTCAGGTGCCAGTGCGCGTCGCAGGGACAAGCTGGTGTCGAGCTTTGCCCGGTGCTGATCGAAGTACACGATCCGCAAACCGTCGGCGCGCTCTACCGTACCTTCCTCCGGTTCCAACTCTCCGGCGAAGAGGCGCAGCAATGTGGTCTTGCCTGTGCCGTTAGGCCCGACAAGCCCCAGCCTCATCCCCGGTCTCAGGACCGCATCGACAGAGCGGAACAGCACACGCCCGCCCATCGACTTGGCAATGCCTTCTGCTGTGACCAGCTTCTTGGTCTTTCGCCCGGAAGCCGAAAATTCCAGATCGACGCTGCGTTCCACAGCGCGGGACTTCATGTCCGAAAGATCCTCGATCATACGTCCCGCGGAATCTATGCGCGCCTTCGACTTCGTTGTCCTTGCCTTGGGTCCGCGACGGAGCCACTCCACTTCGCGGCGTACTACATTCTGCAGAGCCTCACGTTCCTTCGACCGCGCAGCCTCGTACTCTTCCCGTCGCAGAAGATACTCGCTGTAACTGCCGCGAACGCGAAACAGACCTTCGGGATACACCCTGTTGATTTCCACCATGTCCGTTGCTACGTTCTCCAGAAAGTAGCGGTCATGACTCACAACCAGACAGGCAAATGACGCTGACTTCAGCATCCGCTCCAGCCACAGAATGCCGTCCAGATCGAGGTGGTTCGTAGGCTCGTCGAGCAACAACACATCGGGGTCGCGGACCAGCTCCCGGGCAATTGCCAGTCGCTTGCGCCATCCTCCGGAAAGCGAACCAGCCAGGACATCAAAGTCGCGGAAACCTACTCTTCCAAGCGAAATCGAAGCCAGCGATTCTTTCTCGTAAACCTCATCCTGTCGATCCGCAAGGGCATCGACGACAGCATGCAATGCCGAATGCTGGGGATCGAACTCAGGTTCCTGCGATACATAACCAACCCGTACTCCCTTGCGTAAGGCAACAATGCCCGCATCTGGTTCCAGAGCGCCCGCAAGGATGCGCACCAGTGTCGACTTCCCTGCTCCATTGGGGCCAACGAGTCCGACCCGTTCTCCTTCA
>JACMLA010000321.1 GCA_014379815.1 Bryobacteraceae bacterium
AGCTGGGACAACCTCGACCGCTACCGCCGCAACGCCTGGACGGACTACAACCGCGCCATTACCCAGCTGTCGAAAATGCAGAAGGAACGAAAGAGCGAGCCCGCCGAACAACTCAAGCAGGAAGAACGCGAAGAACGAGCCGAAATACGGCACGCCGAATACCTCAAAAAGACCGTAGCCCCGCTGGTCCGATGGCAATATACCCCAGCAAATGAAGAGAAATTGGGTTCGCTCGGTCAAACGAACTTATTCGAAGACGCTCCGGTGCAAGAGACACCAGAAGCACCGTCAGTTTCCATGGAAGCGCAGCCAATTCTGACGCCCGAGGCCGCATAACAGAAGAAACCAGAGCCTAAACCAACGTCTCCGCCAAGTCAGTTCGAAAGACTCACGCCAGAGCTCCCTCTCGGAGCACCCCTGCGGATCCACTCAATCAGGACTTTGATGTCTTTTGACGGCAACTTCTTTCCAGGCGGCATCTGCACGTCGCCATTGTGCCGGAGCGCTCGCACCAGCGAACTTTTTTCCGGTTGGAACGGAACAATCGCGACACCGCCCTTACCACGTTCCCTCCGCAGAGTATCGTCGTTCTCAAAGGAAATACCGCCCGCGTCGAGCTCGTGATTGTGGCAGCCAAGACAGTGTTTCTTTAGAATCAGGGCCACTTTCTCTTCATAAAATCGCTCCGCAAACAGACTCACAGGAGAACACAAGCACACTGCAAACACAACGGCAGAAGCCGGCCGCAATTACTTGACCTTCATCCCGGTACCAAACTGATTACCCGCGCGAACCACACGTCCTCCGCGGATTTCGAGGTCCAGCAATTTCTCACTCTGCACCAGATGGCCTTGCTCATCTTTCAGAGTCGCCACGATTTTTCGCGTTGAAGCGTCGATGATGTCGCCCGTCGAAGAATACGCGTACTTGCCGTCCATGCTGAAGCTGATCCATCCCGGAAACTCCGGCAGGCGGATCGTATCCCCCTGTTTAGGAGGCATTACTGTCGCGTCGAATATGTGGATCGCATTATTAGGTCCGTCTACAAGCCATAGCTCTTTCTCGTCCGGAGTCATCGCAATCCCATGGCTGGGGCACGAATGCCGGGCTACAGGTCCCGTCTTGTAACCCTGAACCTCCACGCGGTGCAGCATCTTACCGGTGCTGATATCGCCAACCTCAAACCCCAGCAGTTCGTTCACATTCACGAACACAAGGCTGTTGTTGCCATTGACGGTGAATGGCCGAATGCCGGCAGAGAATGGTCCTACCGCTCCGGAAATTGTGTGTGTCTTAGCATCAGCAATCCGAAGCAGCGGTGACTTCAAACCGGCCATGTACACCCGCGACCCGTCCGGCGCCCAGATCGTATTGTGCGATCCCGACTTCGGTTCCAGCTTCGCAATGACATCGCCTGTGGACGCATTCACAACATGCCAGACAGGCCCTTCCAGTTGCGGTACGTACAAAGTCTTACCATCGGGAGACAGAGCCATCCGGTCGCATCCGCCCTCATACGTCCGGTCCCAGAGCTTCTTTCCCGTCACGATGTCCATCGCCATCAGACGGTTGATGTTACTGACGTACATCCTGCCCGTAGCTGCGCTGGCCGCAAAGCCCTTGACGTTCTCAACCTTCTCGCCAGGCTTGTAGTCCCACGTAGGAAAACGCGTGACCAGTTTGTAGCCATCATCGATGTCAAACACCAGCACTCCGACTCCGCCCCACTCGGTGTAGTTCCGAATGCCGGGACTGGCAACGTACAGCAGATGCTTTGGCTTTGAGGGCTTTTCCTGAGTCCAGGCCGAATGAGCAAACGAAAGCGTTAGCACGGCAGCAAGCAAACGAGCAGCATTCATAAACTTGCTATGCATTCTATAAGCTGTCGTGCGAATTCTGTAATTTCTTTTCGCTTCAGTAGGCAGGGAGCAACGGTTTAGCAGTCTCGATTGACTCCCAAAAAAGGAAACAGAAAGTGAAGCATATTAGCTCTTGCAGTCTCACATTTTTTGCGTTTACCGCGCTTACTTACGCACAGGTTTCGCCTGCTCAGGGACCAGTCGCCCCGGCGCCTAATTCCGTCATTCAACAGCTCAGTGTGGAGGGATTCTTAACGCTGATGGTTAGGGGATCCATTGAGCAGCAGATCACGGACATGAACGCTACTCTGGCCGCCGGGGATTCTCAGCGGGCCAGGCTTTCTCTCGAGCAGGTTTCCGTATGGAGTCCATGGCTCACACAAACCCAACACACGGTCCGTCCAAACGACCGTTATGTAAAAGTGCCCTACATCGTGGAACTAAAGGTATCTAACATCGAATGGAAACAAGGTTCCAAATGGCTATCTTATCCGTGGAGTCGAAAAATTTCGATGGCCATCGATGTGAATAACTTCTGCACAGGCTGGCAATGGGGCGGCGGAAACATCAAGATTGTTGCCGAACCCCAAAGGCCCTATCTCGACCCTGATCCGGGCTGGACCGAGGGCATCGTGAACTTCTTCCTTAATGGCCACCTCGTGCCGTACGTTAACACGAAGATGCAGGCTGCTCTGACCACTCCCGGAGGCGTCTCGCAAACTTTGCCCGCCAGATGCAATTCGCTTCAGGCTTTCGCGGGTGACCCAAATACCCGCTCCGACGACGCCGTCCAGTGGACCACTCCGCGCTTCCGTGTTCCGCCCGTAACGATCCCTCTCACCGTGCGCCCGACTCACATAAAACGTCTGAAGGCGCGCACTCTCGCCGGCAATGTCCTGTACCAGGCTGTCGAGGCGCCCGGATTCGAGTTCTGGGCCGGATACGGAACGTGGTTCGTTCAGCTTCCGCCCATGATAGAAGATCAGACTGTCGCGCTCGCTGCCCCCGCAATCGAGGCGGTGCCAAAGCCAAACGGAAGCACCGCGCTCGTGGTTATCGCGAGTACAATCCATCAGGCCACGGAAAGTAATTTCCATACTTTCACCAGCGCAACAAACTTCGGAAACGGAACTCAGAAGGTGACCATTTACAAAACCTACTTTGAGCCTCCCAAGCCTCCATATAGTCCCAAGCCTCGAAAGCATACCGTGGCCGCATATGAGGTCACCTTCGATATAGTTGCGCCCTACCAGTACGCTACTTCACCGACCTTGGAGTCAGGCGAAACGATCGACTGACCTCGCTCTCGCCCCCGGCGAGCCATCCCTCAACGGCTGCTTCGCCGGGCGCTTACCATCACGCTAGTCCTTCATGGCCAACTTTTCAAATTCACCATGCGATGAAGCCGCGATCCTCGCGGCACCTTCGGTCCAGCCCGCAGGGAACGGAACATGGGTACTTGCCGCAACAATACTCGGCTCCAGCATGGCCTTTATTGATGGCACCGTAGTCAACGTCGCGCTTCCTGCGCTGCAGTCTTCGCTGGGGGCGTCCGTGTCCGAGGTCCAGTGGGTTGTTGAAGCCTACGCTCTGTTCCTCGCCGCTCTTCTGCTGGTGGGCGGATCACTCGGGGATCGGTATGGGCGTCGCAAGATCTTCATGATTGGTGTGGTTATCTTCGCTGCAGCCTCGGCGTGGTGCGGAGCAGCGCCCGATATCGGGCACCTCATCACAGCGCGGGGTCTTCAGGGGATTGGCGGAGCGCTTCTGGTCCCCGGAAGTCTCGCATTAATCAGCGCATCGTTCCCGTCAGAAAAACGGGGACGCGCGATAGGAACATGGTCCGGCTTCACGGCGATCACTGGGGCGATCGGCCCTGTGCTCGGAGGCTGGATGGTACAGAACGCATCGTGGAGATGGGTGTTCTACATCAATTTGCCTTTAGCCGCAGCGGTCCTTTTGATTGCGATCTGGCGCGTTCCGGAAAGCCGCAACCCGGAGCAGTCCTGTCTGTCGCTGGACTGGTTAGGTGCTCTGCTGGCGACGATCGGACTTGGAGGAGTCGTCTTCGCCCTCGTTGAACCCTCTCGTGCACTGGTCCCTGGAATCGTCGGCCTTACCGCTCTGATTGCGTTCTTCTTCGTCGAGGCACATGCTCCATCCCCAATGATGCCGATGGACCTCTTCCGTTCTCGCAACTTTGCCGGTGCCAACTTGATGACGCTTCTGTTGTATACCGCTCTGTCCGGAGTTCTGTTCTTCTTCCCCATGAACCTCATCCAGGTTCAGGGATACTCAGCGACCGCAGCAGGTGCCTCGCTTTTGCCCTTTATCTTGCTGGTATTCGTTCTCTCCCGCTGGTCAGGAGGACTCGTCGCGCGCTACGGCTCAAAGCTGCCTCTGGTCACTGGACCCCTCATCGCAGCTGTCGGATTGGCGCTCTTTGCCCGGCCTTCTATCGGCGGCAGTTACTGGACCACCTTCTTCCCTGCCGTGATCATCCTCGGATTTGGGATGGCAGTCAGCGTCGCGCCTTTGACGACAACCGTCATGAACGCGGTGGGACAAAATCGGGTCGGTGCGGCCTCGGGAGTCAACAATGCGGTATCCCGCATCGGCAACTTACTCGCGGTCGCGACCCTTGGCTTTATCTTGATCGCCGTGTTCAATCGCAACCTCGACCATCGGTTAAAAGCGATCAACCTACCAGCCGAGTCGATGCAAGCGCTGAAAGGACAGCGGGCGAGACTGGCGGCAATCCAGACAACGAATCAGGAAGCCCGTCAGGCAATCGCCGAATCATTCCTCGCAGGCTATCGCACAGTCATCGGGATCGCAGTGGCACTCGCCATCGGGAGTTCGATAAGCGCAGCAATCCTGATCGGACCTGAAGCTAAGGCACAGTCGTAAACGTGGCCGTTGCGTTGGCACTCGGGTTGTTGTTCGCCCAGTCAACCACAGTGGTCGCCCTGATCACATACTGCGTATTTGGCGACAGAGACGCCGCCGGATTCATCGTGACTGTGCGACCGTCGGTCGAGAGCGTATACGCAACGGGCACAACGATATTGGTGGCATTCACCCGAAGAGTGAGGCTGCTATCAGCGACCAGCCTGACCATGTTCACCGGCTCAGTGAAAACCACCGAGGGCGATGTGCTCAACGGCAGATTGATAGTGCCCTGCACTGGCGTGAACTGGTAGCTTGCGAACCCGGCTGCGTCAAATGCCGAGCCCGTGGTGAAGGAACGCGTGACAGGGGCGAGCTGGTTGCCAGCAAGGTCCCGGATCCCTGTGATCGATAGCGTGAAGGTTCTGTTGTTGCCCAGAAGATCCACCGGTGTCAGCGTCAGCAGGCGGTTGCCTTCGCTGAAGCTGCGAGTCGCGGCGACCAGAGAGCCACTGCTGGTCAGGGTCACCAGAGACGCACTGGTTGGTTGAATGGGCTCGCTAAACAGGATCTGTATCGCGGCGTTTACTGGCACTCCGGAAAGACCATTAGCCGGATTCGTAAACAGCACCTGCGGCACCGTCGTGTCGGGCGTTGCTGCGGTAGTGAACAGCTGTCCACCAACGCCAGGAGCGTTGTTGCCTGAGAAGTCTACGCTGCTTCCGACGTACCAGCTATGTTGCGTCTGCGTTGTCAGAGGAGCCGTGGGCGTAAAGTTCAATCGCCTTCGGTCGGAACTGAACGATAGAGTTCCAGGTACACACTGCGCGGTTGCATAGCTGTAGAGATAGATGTTGCCAGAGCACGCGGTACCTTCGGCGGCAGTGTACCGGCTCATGTCGACAGGCTCAGTCCACTCGATAGTTAGAACCGGGTTCACAGGTACGTTCGTTTGGTTGTAAGCAAAGCTGACAGCCACTACTTGAGCCGGTGTCAGGTCTGGTCCGGATCCGGTCGTGAACTGACTGGTGGTGGTGGGAACTACGTTACCTGAAATGTCCTGTATGCCATTGATCGTGACAGTAATCTGAGCAGCGGTCGGCAGGACAGTAAGCGGCGTCAGAACAAACTCGGAATTGTTGTTTGTGACCGAGAGGGTCACCGGAATGGCGGTAGTTCCAGGGCCGGTCAACCTGAGAGTGTTCCCGTCACCCGTTAGCGGATTAATCGGACTGTTGAATGTCACCCTTACATAAGCATTCGTACCGACACTCGTGGACCCGTTTACCGGTGCTATGGACGGTGCCGCTGGCGCGATCGTATCGGTCTGATCGCCCGCATAGAAGTAGGTGTTGTTGGCCGAGGTTGGGCTCGTTCCCTGCATGTCTTTGATGCCCGTTCCAACGAACCAGTAATAGTAGGCTCCCGCCGTCAGTGTGCTCTGTGGACGGATACGCACAATGTTTCCGTTGCGCAAAGTAATGGTTGACGGTACAAGCGATGAGTTGTTGTTCGGTCCTCGCAATTCGACATTCGCCGGTATGATCGTTGTCGGATCGAGAGGCTCGCTGTACTCAATCTCGATCACAGGGTTCCGGGGCTGTCCTTGAGAGCCTGGCTGGATCGAATACCGCACGACTGTGGGTGGCACCGGTACTGGATCGGGAGTGATACGGAAACTTCCGCTATACGCGTTCATCAGATTGCCGGCAAGATCCCGAACAAACTCTTCAACGAATACCTGCACAAAGCTGCCGTAAGCAAACGGTACGGAAGGAGTGAACTCGATCACCTGCCCACCGTTGGTCAACTGCACCGAACCGGTGATGAGCGCGCCATTCTGAGATACCCGCAACCCTCCGGTAACCGAAGAAGCATTCAGAGGCTTGGTTGCATAGAGCACGAGCTTCGCACCGCGATCCACGCCCTGCGCGCCACTGCCCGGCCTTTGGGACACGATCGAGGGCCGCTGTGTATCGCTGTCATTCAGCGTTGTAAACTGGCTCCGGAATTCCGGGAGCCGGTTGCCCGAAAGATCGGTAACCGAACCGTTGACGACGACACTGATCAGCGCACCGCCAGCCAGACTACCTGTCAGAAACAACGTTCGATTGTCGGTTGATCGTGTGATGTTGGTTCCGATTCGGGTCGATCCCGCGAACAGGGAGATGTTGGTTTGGTTGACTGTTGACGGATCCAGCGACTCGGAGAAAGTCAGGACTACGGTTACGTCGCGGCCCACCCCTGTTGCGTTGTTTGCCGGCGACACCGACAGGACTTCGGGTTCCACAGCATCTGCGGTCGAGGCAGTATCGAAGAATGTCGACGAGGTCTGCGCGTTGTTGCCTGCCAGATCCTGCACCGGTCCCGAATAGTTGATATAGCGGGTAATGCGCGAGCTTGCAGGATAGGGCTGGGCGGGCGTAAATGTCACGACATTTCCGCTAACCGCGAAGGTTCCCGCGACAACCAGATTGCCGTTCTGCTGCAGATAAATGCGAATCGTGTCCGCATTGACGGTTGCCGGATTCACGGGCTCGCTGAAGGTGAATGTCAGCGGCGTGGTCACCGGAACACCTGCTGCCTGATTCACCGGAGTCAAACTGGTCAGCGTCGGACCGGTGCTGTCTGGCGTCCCTGTGGCACCAGTGGTAAAGGTGCTGGAAAATGCCGCAATCTGGTTCCCGGAAGAATCGCGCAAGCCGGAGATCTCAACGGTATAAGCCGAAGAGATAGCAAGACTCGAGGTCGGTGTAAAGGTCAGGGACCTCCGATCTGTACTGAGAACGGTTGTGCCTGGGATGGCGGTTGTTCCCTGTCGCAGACGGAAGGCATTAGCGGGAAGAACGGCCTGTTCGATTTGTTCGCTCAGGTAAGCCGTAATTCTGATGTTCACAGGAATCCCTGCTGCACCGTTCGCAGGGTTGATGGCAGTAACAGACGGCGCGACGCTATCGGATCCGATACCCGTAGTGAACCCCGAATTAAACGACGGGAAGGAGTTTCCGGCGCGGTCGGTAATGCTGTATCCCTGGAACTGATACGTGGTGTTCGGCTGAAGCGGAGAAGACGGCACCAGCGTGGCGCTTAGCAAATCAGCCGCGACCGTGAAGGTAGACGGAACAATCACACCGGTGTTCTGCACGTAGATGCGGAAGTTGGTGCTGGTGAGAGATATGGGATTGACAGGCTCCGTAAAGAACGCCTTCATCTGGCTGTTCCGCCCCACGTTTGTCGCGCCGCTGGCCGGACTGTAAGTAGGCGTAGGCGGAGGTACGAGATCCGCACCCGGACCAGTTGTGAAGTTTCTCGAAACGGTTCCCGAAAGGATGTTGCCGGAAGAATCGCGAACCTCGGACACCGAGATGGTGTGCGCAGAATTCTCCTGCAGAGGCTTCATCGGCGTGAGGGAAAGGGTTCGCCGGCCATTGGAAAGTTCCCGCACCACAGGCTGCGGGGCCCCGCCCCGAATCAAATTCACAGAAGCCAGCGAGGTTTCCTGAATCGGCTCATTGAACAGGATCTCGATTTGCGAATTGATAGGCGCAGGGAGTTGGCCTCCGGGATTGCTGAGCGAAATCTGCGGTGGCGTGTTGTCCGTCTGGAAGGCGGTTGTGAACTGCAGATACAAAGCAGAGCCGGGATTCCCGGCTAAGTCGCGATAGTTCTGCAAGTACAACTGATGCGCCCGGCCCACGCCAAGAGGAGCGATGGGCGCGAGGGTGATGCTCTTCAGATCCCCAGCGAATGACAGCGTGAATGGGAGGTACTGGTTGATTACGTTGTCGTACAAATACAGGACATTGTTGTTGTTCGTGACAATCGTCCGTGAGTCAACCGGTTCGCTGAACTCCAGCGTAAATACCGAATTTATAGCGATGTTGTTCGCACCGCTCGGGATACTGGACCGGATCACAGTCGGACGCACTACATCCGCCGTAGCTGACGTCGTGAACTGTACAGTTCTGGGCGTTACAGGATTCGCAGAGGTATCCTGCACGCCATTGATGGCAATGGAAACCGTGCTGGTCTCAGGTAAAGAAGCGAGTGGTGTCAGCGTGATCTCGCGATTGTCCTGACCAAAACTGATGCTGGCCGGAATCGATGTGGCCACTCCGCTGCTGATCCTGACGGTGTTGCTGTCGATCGTAAGGGGGTTGATCTCCTCAGAGAACGTTACCCGGAGCAGCGCATTCACACCGATGCCGGTCGAACCGTCCGGGGGAGCCACGGCGACGACAGTCGGACCATTCTGGTCAGGGGTCGCGTCATTGCGAGTGTAGAAGTAGGTGTTCTGCGGATTCTGCAGAGACTGCCCCTGCAGATCTTTCACTCCCGCACCGACGAACCAGTAGTAGTAGACATTCGGAAGCAGATCCGCCGCGGGAGCGATTCGAATGATGCGCCCATTGCGAATCGTTAGGCTCGTGGTCACGATGGTGCTGTTGTTGTTGGGGCCACGAAGCTGAACAGTGGTGCTATTCACCGTTGCCGGATCAATATCCTCACTGAGTTCGATGTCGAGTACCGAACTCACCAGTCGTTCCTGAATACCCGGGACGATCGATGTCCTGACGATCTGGGGCGCGGCTGTGGCGACGTTGGGCACAATCCGGAAGTTGCCGTTGTAGCCCTGCAAGGAATTCCCGCCGGTATCGCGTACGTTCTCGTTTGCGAAAATCTCGATCAGTGCATTTGACTGATACTGACTGTCAGGCCTGAAACGGATTCCATAGCCTCCACTGGTCAGGCTGAATGTGCCCGTAATCAGAACGCCATCCTGGGTGACACGCACGTTGTTCGCGAGTGTCGCTGCGTTCAAAAGCTTGTCCGCGTAGAGTGTGATCTCAGAGTTGCGTCCCACCGCCGAAGCGCCGTTTCCGGGCCTTTGACTGATGATGCTGGGACGATTTGTGCTGGTTTCGGGAATCGTCCGGAACTCACTGCGGAAGTCAACCAGACTGTTACCGGAAAGATCCTTGACGTCCCTGGTGGCGATGACAGTAATGATCGCGTCTCCGGGCAGATTGGCCGTCAGGAACACGGTTCTGTTGTCCTGGCTCCGTTGAACACTTGTGCCCAGCCGCTGGAATCCATTGAAGAGAGCAAAGTTATTGCCGTGAATGGTCGATGCGTCGAGCGACTCGGAGAAGGTGAGAACGACGGTTACTGCTCGACCCACACCGACCGAACCGTTCTGCGGTGAGACGGA
Source organism: Bryobacteraceae bacterium (assembly GCA_014379815.1). The sequence goes on from JACMLA010000321.1 coordinate 9,961, forward strand.
CAGGATTGATGGAGGCGTCGCGTCAGCAGGCCCGCCGGTCGTGAATGCTGTCTCGTAGTATTGGGCCTGATTTCCAGCCAGATCCTGAGGACAGAAGTTGTAGCAGATGCGGCGCCGGACTGTGCGGCCTCCGGGCCACGCCTGGACGGGAGTGAAGGTCACAACACTACCGTTGACCGAGAACGTCCCGCCGATCACATCGTTGTAATCGCCTTCAATCGCGATGCGAATGCTCTGTTCGCTCACACTGGCCGGATTGATTGCTTCGTTGAACGTGAACACAAGCGGAGTCAAGCCTGCCACGTTGGTTGCCGGGTGAGCGGGAGTTACCGAGGATACCTGCGGTCCGGTCGTATCCGACGTACCAGTAGCGGAGGTGGTAAAGACACTGCTGAAGGCGGGTAGTGCGTTGCCGGAAAGATCCCGCAAGCCGCTGATCTGCACCGTGTACAGGGTGGATGTAGTCAGCGCGGAAGCAGGCGTGAAAGTCATCAGGGTTCCGCCCGCACTGAAAGCAAACGCACCAGCTACCGGTGTAGATCCCTGGAGCAGCCGCATCGCATTTGCCGGGAATACCGTGACATTAATCGGTTCGCTAAATGTCGCAGCAGGCCTGATGTTCACAGGCACACCGTTCACACCGTTTGGTGGGTTGATCGCCGAAACCTGCGGCAACGCCGAATCGGATGCCGTACCGGTAGTGAACAGGACATTGATGCCCCCGCCGGTATTTCCTGCGAGATCGGTAGTGTTCGCCAGGTACCACCGGTAGGACGTATTCGGAAGCAACTGCGCCGCCGGCACCAGCTTCGCACTCTGTCGATCCGGAGCTACCTGAATGGTGGATGCCAGTACCTGGCCGGTGTCGGCGAGATAGAAGTAGAAGTTGCTGGTCGAGAGCAACAGAGGATTGATGCGCTCGCTAAAGTAGGCCGTTGGTTCTATGTTGCGTCCCACGCTGGGTTGGTTTGCCGGCGGATTGTAGCTCAGGATCTGCGATGCCACTGTGTCGCTGGCAGTGCCGGTCGTGAATGTCGTGGATCCCGGATTGACGACTGCGTTTCCGGCGTCGTCCTGAAGCTGGGAGTTCAATACTATTGCGTACGATGTGCTCGCCGCCAAAGCCGCTGCGGGGTCAAAGGCAAGGCGTCGGTTCTGGTCTGCATAAGTCCATGTGCCCGGGATCGGGACACCGCCAGACTGCAGCGCGAGACCGGCAGGCTGCGTAGTCGGGTTGATGGACTTGCTGAACCGGAGGACTACCAGAGTGTTCAGGGGTACGTTTCCATCGGCCGCGGCGGGGCTGGTCCCGGTCAACATCGGGCCTGTCGTTTGAGGCGTAAACGAGGTCGTGAAGTTGAACGCGTAGTCAATCAGGCGGTTCCCGGCCGGATCTTTGATGTTGTTGTTCAGATAGAACTGGTGCTGGTGATTCGCCAGTAAGAGCTTGCCGAGCCGGAACGTTGCGATGCGGCCGGATGCATCGAGTGACAAAGTCGCACCTGTCAGATCCAGCGTGCCCGCTGTGTAATCAAACAGAGACACATTCGCAAGTATCAGCGTCGTACGATCGATGGGCTCATTAAACTCCACAGTTAGACTGGCGTTCAGTGGGACATCGGTCTGACCATTCACCGGGCCTGTGCGTAGGACGCTGGGCCGCGTAGTGTCGGCCGTGGTGAGGGTGAATCCCTGAAGCACATTGAGAGTCTGTGTGCCGGTCTGGACGATAACGTCCCGAGGTCCCAGGGTAGCCGCCCCGGCCACGTTGATCTGCGCGGTAATTCGATCCTGTCCGCTGACCGTCACAGGGCCAAAATCCCCAGCAGCGGCGCCGCCCACCGAGATGCCCTCGCCAAATTTCGCCCGGGTGACTCCGGTTTGCCAGTTGGTGAATCGGCCCTGCAAAGCGACCGCTACGGTTTGTCCGGGAACTCCCACATTGGGAGTAATTGTCAGGATTCCCGGATTGCCCGGCAGGACGTTGAAGGAACTCGTGACTACTTCCGTACCCGTCGTGACTGTGACAGTCCGGGGCCCGGTAGCTACGGCGTTTGAAAGATTGACCGCTACTGACAGGTCCGTTGGACCGTTTACGGTGATGGCTCCGGTTGTTATGCCTCCTCCAAAACTCACAACCGTGGCCGGGCCAAAGTTTGTGAATGAGCCGAGGATGTTGACAGTCACGGTTTGCCCTTGCTCGCCCTGGTTCGGGCTTAGGGACAGGATCCGCGACGAGCCTTGCTGAACGCTAAAACCGGGATTCAGAGTAGCTGTCTCAGTGCCGGTTGTGAGAGTTACCTGGCGGTTCCCGGGCGAAGCAATGGGGTCCACGTCGAGGACCGCAGTGGCTGTCGTAGAGTTCTGGACTACGACGGACCGAACCGTGATGCCGCTGCCGAATGACGCCGTTGTAGTCCCATTGACAAAACTTGTATAGGTACCCGAGATCGTGACGGAGAGCCCGGTCTCACCTTGTCTGGCGTTTGCAGGATTGACCGAAGAGATAACGGGTATACCGGCTTGAACCGTGAACCCGTTGACGAGCCGGGCGGTCTGTCCGCTGGTCGTCAAGGTGACGGTGCGGAGGCCGGCACTGGCGCTGGGAAGAATGTTCACCAGAATCGTAGCACTGGTCGGGCTGCTTGCCTGAACTGTACCCACCTGAATACCCTGTCCGAAGTCGGCCTGTGTAGCTGCTGAAAACGACGTGTTCTGTCCTGTGATTTGAACAGTAACGGATTGGCCCTGTCGGCCGGTTGCCGGAGTCACAGAGAGAATGGTCGACTGGCCGGCAATGACTTCGAAGGCATTCAGCTTACTTGCGTTTTCGGTGCCGGTATTCACTGCCACGTTGCGTAAGCCGGGCGCCGCGATGGCACTGACCGTGATGTTCGCGCGTACCTGACTGGCAGACAAAAGCGTTGTGGAATTGACGGTAATGCCAGCGCCGAAATCCGCCACGCTGGCTGCTGTGAAGCCTGTGAAACTACCAGTTATCGTCACGTCCAGTGTTTGGCTCTGGGCCCCTGACCCAGGAACCACGGTACTGATCACCGGAGTCGCGCCGCGAACCGTGAATGCATTCGCAAGGGACGCAACCTGACCGCCGGTCGTTAGAGTTACTGTTCTTGGCCCCGCGACAGCGAGAGCAGCGATGCTGATCGAGGCGCTTGCCGCCGTCGGACTCGTGACGGTCAGTGAATTGACTGTGATCCCAGCTCCGAAGGAAGCCGTCGTCGATCCCTGGGCAAACGCTGTGTTCTGTCCTACGATTGCCACCGTCAGGGTCGAACCCTGATCGCCAGCCGCAGGTGCTACCGACGATAGCGTTGCCGAGCCGGATGTGATGTCAAAGGCATTCGCTCTGGTCGCAACGACGGAGCCAGTGGTGACCGAAACGTTCCGCGTTCCCAGTGCGGCGATGGCGCTGATGGTAATGTCGGCCCGGACCTGAGTCGCCGACACAAACGTCGTTCCGTTCACAACGACACCGGCACCAAAACTGGCGACGCTCGCTGCTGTGAAGGTCGTGAAGCTTCCATTGATGGTGATGTTGAGTGTCTGGCCCTGAGCTCCGGTGGCAGGAGTCAGTGTGGTGATGACGGGAGTTGCCGCTCGTACGGTGAATCCATTTGCAAGTGACGCGGTCTGGCCTCCGGTGGTCAACGTCACAGTCCTCGGTCCTGCTGCTGCAAGGGCGGAAACTGTAATGGAAGCGGAGGCTGCGGTGGGGCCTGACACGGTCAGCGAGTTTACGGTGATCCCGGCTCCGAAAGATGCTGTCGTCGTTCCCTGGGCGAATGAAGTGTTCTGTCCTACGACCGCTACGGTCAGCGTGGAACCCTGATCTCCGGTTGCCGGGTTGACCGAGAGAAGTGATGCCGCGCCCTCTGTGATCTCAAAACCATTCAGCCTGGTTACGACTGCCCCGCCTGTAGTCACTGTTACGGTACGCGAACCCAGTGCCGCTGTTGCGCTGATAGTGAGGTTCGCCCGAACCTGGGTAGCAGACAAAAGCGTAGTGGAATTTACGGTAATGCCGGCGCCGAAACTAGCAGCGCTCGCAGCCGCGAAGCTGGTGAAGCTACCGGTAATCGTCACATCCAGAGTTTGGCCCTGAGTGCCGCTGGCTGGAGCTACCGTCGTAATAACAGGTGTCGCTGCTCTCACCGCAAAGGCATTCGCGAGTGATGCAACCTGACCGCCGGTTGTCAAAGTAACTGTTCTGGGACCAACGGAAGCGCCCGCAGCTATCGTGATGGATGCGGATGCAGCGGTTGGGCTGGAAATGGTGAGGGAGTTCAGAGAAATGCCGCTGCCGAAAGAAGCTGATGTAGAACCCTGGACAAAGCTGGTGTTCTGTCCTGCGATGGCAACCGTAAGAGTGGAACCCTGATCCCCGGCGGCGGGAGTCACAGAAAGCAGGGTAAACGTGGCGGCCTGGATTGAGAATGCGTTATTCAGAGTTACCGTCTGGCCCTGAGTGCGAGCGATCAGGTTGCGGGTTCCAGGTGTGGCGGTCGGGCTGATCGTAATGGAGGCGGTCGCGCTGGTGGGACTGGAAACCACCACCGAGTTCGTAGCGATTCCCGCACCGAAATCGAAGGTCGTTCCCGCTGCGAAGGAGGTGAATTGTCCGCCGATAACGACGCTGATGGTCTCTCCCTGACGCCCCGTTGCAGGGATAACCGAGTTGATTGAGGGCGTCGCCGCAATCACGGAGAACGCAGCGGCGCGAAATGCGGTCTGACCTGCAGTTGTCACTACGACTGCTCGCGCTCCTGCAGAGGCAAGCGGGGCGATCGTTACATTGGCCGCGAGACTGAGAGGGCTGGTCACAGTCACAGAATTGACGGTGACTCCTGCTCCAAGGCTTACGGCTGTCAGCCCTTGCTGGAAGAACGTATTGGCACCAAGAATCGTGACGTTGAGCGTGGTGCCCTGCCCAGCCACATCCGGGCTGATCGAAGACAAATCAAATGTTGCGGCCTGAATGGTGAATGCGGATGGCGCAGTTACAACCTCTGAGCCGGTTGTGACAGTAACTGACCGAACGCCCGCTACTGCAATCGGACTGACGGTGATTTGGGCAGTAACGCTTGTAGCAGAGCTGACCGATAGCGAGTTCACCAGAACGCCTGCGCCGAAGCTGACCGATGTAGTGCCTTGCGCAAAACGCGTGTTCTGACCAGTGATGGTGACCGAGGTGTTTTGGGCCTGTGCCCCGGAACCCGGGACCACTCCGCTAAGCAGGGGATTGCCTGGGAGAACCGAGAATCCATCCGGCAGAGATGCGGTGAGATTGCCAAAGCGAATGTTGACCGTGCGGGTGCCTATAGCTGCATTGGTTGCGATCTGAATCCTGACGACTGCGCGTGTCGGGCTGGTGACCGTGGTGGAAACAATCGAAATGCCCGATCCAAAATCCGGCTGGGCGTTACCCTGAACAAAGCTGGTGGCGACTCCGGAAAGCTCAACGTCGACAGTTTCTCCCTGGCGTGCGGAGCCCGGAGTCAGAGAACTGATGGAGGCAGTCGCGAGCGTGAGTGCCGCGGTCGCAGTGGCGTCCGGGGTAACAGTCACCGGAGCGGAAGCATAACCCCGGCTGGACCCCTCGAACGCCTCCAGCGTCCACGTACCTGTTCGAACGTCAAAGAAGGCAAACCGGCCACCAGTATCGGTGACCGCGGTCATCTGAAGACCGGTTCCGCGAAGCGCAATCGATAAGCCGATGACAGCACTTCCATCAGGTCGCCGAAGAGTTCCTGAAACTGCGCCGGAAGTCTCGAGCACAACGCTTACCGGAGTCACCAGACCCGAGCTGATGGCGGCCGTGGCGGTCCCTTGCAGCCCTGTTCCCTGGGGATTTGGAACAGTGGCAACGACGTTGTAGTTGCCGGGAGGAAGAGCGTCGAAGCCAAAGCTGCCGTCGATGCCGATTCTGTCGCTCAAAGCACTTAAGAGCACAGAACCGGTTACCTGGATATTCCCTGTACTCAGAACAAGTCCATTGGCACGGCGCACAACTCCGGAGAGCGTACCCGTTCCGGAGAAGATGACATCTCTTGCGGCACTCGTGCTGCCTGTGCTGAATGACCCTGTAACCGCGGGTGCCATCAGATTCAGCGAAGGCAATGTAGCGCTGACACTGAAGTCAGAAATCGGAACCGGACGAGACCCGCCATCCTGGATTTGGCCAAGGTACCGGAAACTTCCTGAATTATCGCTGGTTGCCGTGAAGGTGCGTCCGAACAGCGGACTCCGGCTCCGGAAACTGACCGAGGCATTCGGGATTGCTGTTTCTCCGTCCGCCGCCAGAACTTTGCCTTGTACCGTTCCCAGAAGTTCCGGTAACGGGGGTAAGGAACTAATGCCTCCAGGAGGAGCATTGAAATTCCGGATCTGCGTCAGTTCCGCCGCGGTCAGACCCGCGAGGGCTTCCGGCGGTAGTTGCGCCAGTCGATCTGCGGACGCTCGTGCGGCGTTGCGGCTGGTCTGTTGAGACGTGAAGTGAAGGAACGCGACAGTGCCGCCTGCCGGAACCGTTACGTTCTGCCATTCTTCCACGAGCCGGGCAAAACGCCCGGTAAAGTTCTGCGTGAGGGAACCGGCATCCAGCGAGTCCGCGCCTCCTGGCCCGTCGAATACATGCACCACTTGTGGCAGCGTGTTGAAGACACCGCTTCTAACCTGGAATCCCGTCAGGGTTGCATTGGAGACGAACGGATCGCTGTCGTCATCATCGTCGATCATGATCCAGTTGTCGCGGTCGGCGGGACTGACTGAGAGATTGGCGTCCCCACTGGAACTGTTTACAATGCGCGGCTCTACGTCAAAAAGGAAGCCATCGCGCACCTTGCTGATGAAACGAACGTTGGTGGAAAGTCGGACCGAGAGTGTGCGGGCTGTGGCTCCGGGGTTAGTCAATACTTCCAGATAGCGGGCGAAATATCCGGTACGCGGGACGAAAATTTTCCGGGTGATATCGATTCCTGCAACGTTTTGCTGACTGATTGCAAGCTGCCGCCCGCTCTGATCCGTAGTCGCAGTGGGCTGTCCGGTAAACGGTACAGGAGGGGCTCCATCAGCGATGACTTCGAGGTTATAACCTCCGTCATTAGCAGCGAAGTCGCCTGCAAAGAAGTCGGTTTCGCCATTTGCGATCGATCCATTCGACGTTAGGTTGTATTTGAATCCATTTACGTCGAATAGCGGAATATTAACTGGACGGAATGTGGCCGACAGGGCAATATTTACCGGAACAGTTTGGTTGTTTGAAGTAATCTGGCCTTGTCCGGCACCAAACAATTGCGGCTGCACGGTTCGGCTGTCGGCTGTCAGAGTAAAACCACCGACAGGAACACCGGCGAGCGTGTAGTTCCCCG
>JACMLA010000041.1 GCA_014379815.1 Bryobacteraceae bacterium
ACACATTGATCAAGGCCGCCGCACTGCGCACGGCGGTCACATCGTCACTTTCGAGGGCGACTCCCAGCTGATACACGGCGTTGAATACATTATTGGTGCTGAAAGAGTCGTCAACTTCCCGTGTGTCAAAGATCTGGCCGGCTGTGCGGGCGACACTGAACGAAGTTCCATTAACGTCGAGTACCTGCCGTGTGTTGGTTGTCACCTGCAGCCGGGTCATACCGCCCGGTACGGTCCAGTCCACGGAATAGGATGGAGCCGAATCGGAATCGCCACTGAAGACGAATCTGCCTTCCGACATGGTCCTGGTGATGTCCACCAGCTGCTGATGGATCTGTTTGACTTCGAGGGCAATGCCGGGGCGGTTCGTTGCTGTATCTGTTGCGGTCTGGGCCGCAAGTGTCCGCGCCCTCTCCAGCAACTGGGTGGCAACGCGAACCGTCGCTTCCGCGGTATTCACTTCGGACTCTACCCGGCCCAGATTTTGATCCACAGAAGATGCACGTTCCACATCGGAACGCAATTGGAGAATGTCGATCATCTGCTCCGGGGAGTCAGAGGGCGAGTTCACCCGGAAGCCGGATGAGATCTCGCGCTGAACTTTCAGTTGACGGGCGTCAAGCCTGTCCAGATCCGAGAGGAATCTCGCTGTGCGGGCGGCATCGATACTCTTCATGGTTTTGCCTCAATTCCCTTTAATTTCGACCGATGTTGACGGCCAGTCTGGTCATTTCGTCAATTGCAGCGATGATGCGCGATGTTGCTTCGTACGATCGCTGCACTTCCATTAGCGTGAGTGCTTCCTGGTCAAGGGAAACGCCGGAGATATCGTCGCGGATTCCAAGAGCTTGTGCGTGCATTTGCTTTCGCGACTCCACGGCTGCATTGGCTTCGGCTGCCAATCGTCCAACTTTGGACGTAATGTTGCCAAAAAAGCTCATGTAGCTAAGCCCATCCAGTTTGTCTGCCGAGGAGCCCGGCTGAGCCAGTGCGGCGAGCTTTACGGCGCGACCGTTGACATTCGCAGGGGCCGTAGTGGGATCTGATGCAGACAGCACCGCCGTGGTCATCGCAGCAGGAACGGTCAGCGACAAAGCTGCGCTGCCAAGATTGGAGTACTGGAACAACTTGATCGAAGCTGGTGGGTTGGGGTCGCCATCCGTCAGAATCTGGTTCACCCGATCGGCCATCTGCTTTGCCAGTCGGTTCAGATCTCCCGCATCGGTAACACTGCCTGCAAAGCGAGGCACTGTCTCGTTACGAAACTGAAGTAAGGCTCCGAGCTGACCCCCTGTGACGATTCGGGTCACGTCGGCGCCTGTGTGATCGCGGAGTTGCAGCTTCGGTGTGGCCCCTTCCAGCCCTGCCAGAGGCACAGTACTATCGGGAACGGTGGTGAACCCAAACTTCGCATCGCCGTTTACGAGTGCGACTTGCCTGCCAAGCAGCACCGTCACGGTGCCGTCTTTTTGCCAGATAGCCTGGAAATCCGCAAACGATGCCAGCTCTTCCAGGTCAGAGTGAACGCTCGAGCTTGCACCAGAATCTCCCGTCATACTGGTCCTGACGCCCACATTGAACTGGCGAACTCGCTCGGCAAGGTCGTCGATCCGGGATAAGGTCGTTGTGATTCGCTTTTCCGCGTTTTGTGCCGATGCCTGCAGTGATGCAGCCGCTCCGCGAAAACTCTCAGCCAGGTTCTGCGCTGAGCTGATCACGTTTGTCTTTTCTGACTCGCTTAGCGGGGCCACCGTCCATGAACTGAAGGCGGTGAAGAGCTTGTTCATGCGGCTTGCGATTCCAATGGTGTCGTTCAGGTCGAAGTTGGCTTCAAAGAAGGCAAGCTGAGTTGACTTTTCTTGTGAGGACTTCAGACCGGATGCCTGCTCCCGCACTGCCTGCTCAGCGAATTGATCCCGCGAAGACACCAGTCCCCGCACTTCTACGCCGCCAAGAGCCGATTGCTCAGGGTCAAATGGCAAAGCCGAAACCTGGGCACGTTGACGCGCATAGCCGGCTGTTCCTGCATTCGACACATTGTTTTGTGCGGATGCCGCGGACTGCTGCAGGGCATCCAGTGCCGTAGCTGATGCGCGCAGAGAAGAGAATAAATTTGACATTGTGGCTCCTTAAAAGACAGTTGCAGTCAGGCAACCCAGTTTTGTTCTTGAAAAGTGACGGCAACCGTCGTGAAAGCCGCGCGTTTGCGTTCCCAGTAGCGATTGGAATGAAGTGCGAGCTCGCTGCAGATCTTAAGCTGAAGCAAAACCGTCTCTTTCTGCTCGAGGGAACCCAGGTCCTGCGGGAACAGCTCGAGCGTCTCTTCGATCAGACTCTCTGCCTGGGCTGTAGAAGCCGGATTGAGAGTAGCCAGGAGGCTCGCGGCCTTCGATAAGGTCAGGAGCGTTTCGGTGCTCATCAGACCTGTTTCCCATTAGATTCGAAAGCGTGCGTTAGCATGTTCTCCGCTGTCGCATTCCAATCTGCTGCATATGCGCCAGACTGAATGGAAGCAGTAAGCGCATCGAGGAAAGGTTCGCGCTGCGCCATACCGGCGGTGTTTAGAGCAGAGAGGTTGGAAAGGGAAAAGCTTTGAGAGTCCGGAACGACCGGAGATCCGGTCCTTGCCTCCGGCCCCGGACGGCGGGCAATCGAGGACTCAAAGCGCAGAGTAGCTGGGTAATTTTCGGGGATCTTCATAACCGGATTGCCTCACACCTTCTATATCGGGCAATCCAGTCAATTTTCTACTAAATCTAGTGTGCGGCAACCATTAGGCGATGAACTTTCAGAATGAATCGCACTTCGCCAGACGGGACTACCAGATCGGATGCAATTTGTTCCACGGTTTGACCTTTCGTGCTGCGATGGATGACCTCAGCCCGACGCGAATTGCTCCATGTGGCTCGCGTGGCAGGGCGTGAGCTTCGGAGGCTCTGGATCTCGCCTTCAGCAGCTTCCAGCCTGTCCAGAACTGTTGCCAGCATGTCGCCCGATACAACCGTTTGCACCGGTTCAACAGCCACAGGAGCTGGCGGCAGTGCCGGCCGCGGTCCGGTCTTTATTACTTGAGAGGTAGCCGTCTCTGATGTTTCCTCGCCAGATCTCAGCCTGGCCCGGCGTAAGAGTGTTCGGGCATAAGAACTGGTCACTTTCAAGACCTTTGCGAGCTCAGCCGGAGTTAACTCCTCATTGGACGCGAGAAGCTTAATCGTGCGGGTCAAGGAATCGGAGACCGGACGTCCCCGGCGGCCAGAGTCTGGTGCAGGCCCTGGAGTCGCAGCAAGAACGGGTCGAGGTGCCGCCGAAGGTGCTGATTTTTCGATCAGGAATTTAGGCAGTGGGGCAACAGCAGCCTTTGCAGGCCTTTGAAGATTGACAATGGGAGCGGGTTCAGTCTTGCCGTTCAGCAGGTTGTCTGCCCAGCTCAGAAGTTTGCGTATCATTTCACCTGCCTTCCGTTAGCGGAGCGGCCGGGACGAAGACTAAGTCTGTCCTGTCGGCCGATGATGGACTGGATTCGCACTGCATAGTTTCCGTCCATGACGACAACCTCACCGCGTGCGATTACACAGTCATTGACGATGATTTCAACTGGATCTTCAGGATGTCGATTGAGCTCAACCACAGTTCCTGACGTCAGCTTAAGGACGTCTTTCAGTGGCATCCGGGCGTGTCCAAATGAGATGCTCACTGGCAGCTGGACGTCCAGGAGCGCGTCCATAGTTCGTGATGTCACCGGTTTAGGGGCATCGAGTTCGCGGACCGGAGCGGCGATGGCTACTGCAGCCTGCTCAGCTTCTGTTACCAAAGCGATTTCCACCTTCAGATCTCCGACCTGTATGACTACTTTCTGCCTGGGGCCGGAGGGTTCTGGTACCTCGCTGCCGGACTGACTCTCAACAGCCTTTCCCGATTCCGCAGTTGCAACGCCAGCGAGGCCGCTGGCTGCCTGCTCAATCAGTTCGATCCACGTGCTTCGGACCTCGGCCTGATTGTCCGAACCTATACCTGCCGCCTCAAGGACTGCAGCGCCGATCGCAGACCACGCTTCCTCGCTTGCGCCGATAAAGACCAGGGATGCGGGCTCAGTCGTGATTCGGTTTCGCCACCACAGGGTCGCGGGAACCAGGCCACTTTCAACAGAGGCCTGGACCGAAGATCCCGTCATCATTTCCAGCGTCCGGGAGAACTCCCCGGGCCAGGATTCGAGCAATTTGCGCTGGGTAACCATCCACTTGTCTTTGTGCTAAACCGGCCCGCTAACTCTCAGGAATTTGTTCCGAAATGAAACGCTGTCACCCAAGCTGAATATCCTGCTGGAGTTGTTTGTCGGACATGGATGTCGTACCAAAGCCTCGGTTGTAGTAGGTGGAAAGAATATTGCCAGCGTTCAGCTCCGCCCCGCCTGGTACTGTAACGAGGTACATTTCCTTGCTCGACTGGAAGGGACCGCCGCCGCCCCACGTTTTCGACGTGAGCTGCGCTTCCGGCACGTGCTGCTTGACCAGGCGAAGTGCTTCCTGAGCGCCTTCTTCGGTTGCGTAATAGGACGAATTTGCGGGAGTTGTACTGCCCGGGCCCAGAATGGCGGCGTTCTGAAACCATTGATTAAAGCCCAGTACGTATCCTTCCCTAAGCGGATTGCCGGGATTTGTAAAGTAGGGATTGGACGCTGCTGGTCCGGAGTAGTTGTACTGATTCCGGGTTGGCTTGGTGTTGAGGCGAATGTCCGGTGCGCCGCTGGCCGTCAGCAATCCACCATTTTTCGGGAATGCATCCCTTGAATCGCAGGGGCCGGTGTACGGGCTCCACGGAGTCGAGGTTGGTTCGAGGTTGCGCTCCAGCTGCTCAGCAGTCAGATCTGGCGACTTGCCCGAGAAGGGATTACCTGCCGCCGCTACCACCGGAGTTGCCGAAGGGGTCACTGCGAGGGAAGCCGCAGAGGCTGTTCCCTTTGAGCCAGCAGCCGCTGGAGTCACGATCGCTGGAGTCTGGCTCGCTTGATTAGCAGCTTTGTCGGTGTAGGTTATCGTGATCTCGCGCGTGGCCGCACTCTCACCATTTCGCACACTGATCTGAAATCCGCCGGGTAAAGTGCCCAGCTTTCGAAGAGAATTCGTGATTGTTTTCGACAACTGCTCTTCAAAAGAGGTTGTGTCGATCTGCTTCTTAGCTTTCGTGTTCAGAGGCACTACAGTGGTCGCGGCCAGATTGATGTTTCCTGTTTTCATTTGCAGTTGACATAGCAACTCCCTGGCCACTCACCCTTTTGCTCAGAACCTTGGCGGAGATTAATGGTAAGCACACGGCACTATTTGGTTTCTGTCAGCTTTTCGACACTGAAGGTAAGATTCTGCCACATGGATTCAGCCCGATGAACGTATTGTGCATTCATTTATGCGACCCACCTGCCCGGTGGACGCCACCGTTGGATTGCACTCGGGAGGTGAACTGGATAGCGGTAGGCACGATTCCTGAAGCCCTCATGCTGGTGAGAGCTGGTGCTGTCGACATCGTGGTGGTCGATGCGCCGGTGACTACCGATCGTACCGATGACGTACTTCTGGAAGTCCGTCGAGCCGATACGACGCTGCCCGTGATTATTGCCTCAACAGAAGCCGGCCCAGATGACATTATTCGACTCGTGCGGCTGGGTGCCTGGCACGTCTGGAATGCCGCCTCAGACCAGGGGCGCATGCTCGCGACGCTGAAAGCTGCCGATGCTTCTCAAAGGGAACGAAAACAACGGAGTCAACACCTCAGTCCGGAGCCCTGGCGCAATCTGCTGGTCGGGCAAAGCGAAAGTATGTTGCGAATGGTGGACGTGATCCGGCTGGTTGCTGGTCGCCGTTCCAGTGTTTTGATCACTGGAGAAACAGGCACCGGTAAAGAAGTCGTCGCGAGGGTTCTCCACGAGGCGGGCGGTCGTGGCCATTTGCCATTTGTTGCGGTCAACTGTGCGGCAATCCCAGCGAATCTGATTGAATCGGAGCTGTTCGGATATGCCAGAGGCGCATTTACAGGAGCGTCAACCAGCCACGCTGGCCGATTTGAGCAAGCTAACGGAGGAACGATTTTCCTCGACGAGATCGGTGAACTGCCGATGGAGTTGCAAAGCAAACTGCTG
>JACMLA010000322.1 GCA_014379815.1 Bryobacteraceae bacterium
ACGCGGAAGTCGTTCTCGCCTACCGTTACCAGCATCGGTGTTTTGAAGTTCGCCGCATACGTGATCGGGCTCTGCTCGGTCCAGATCTTGTTACGTTCCCATAGCGGACTGCCTGCTGTAAGCTCGCGATGATAGATCCCATCGCTGGTGCCCCATTGCGAACCAAGATCGATAAGGCCCGCGTGGCTGATCAGACATTTGTAACGGGTTGTGGTTGCCTGTAGCCAGTTCGTCAGGTGACCTCCATAGCTCGCGCCACCTGCGGCTTGCCTTGCGCCATCAATAAAAGGAAACCGGCGGATGGCTTCATCTGCTGCCGCATTGATCTCTTCGGCTGGCCCTTTCAAGGGATCCCCTGTAATGTCGAGCGCGAACTTCTCGCCGTAACCCGTCGACCCGGTGTAGTCCGTCAGGAGCACGACATAGCCTGGTTTCGCCAGCAGATGATAGTTCCACCGGGTTACCCACTGATCCCGCCACATGGCATGCGCACCGCCGTGAATGACCACAAACAGAGGGTACTTTTTGCTTTCGCTGAATCCCGGTGGCAACGCCATCATGCTATGGACTTTCTTGCCGTGAACGCTGGTCTCAAAGTGACGCATTGGCGGAAGATCCAGCGCGGTCGCGCGCTCCACATTGAAGCTGGTAAGCCGGTTCCATTCGCCCGTCTTTGCATCGATACGAACGACCTCCGGCGGATTGGAAGCGCTATCGAAGTTGGCAAACAGCGAGCCTCCGCCCATCGTCAGGTTTGAGTAGCATCCGAGCCGGAAATCGCCCACTGGTTTTACTGCTCCGCCTCCCGCAGGCATGGTGTAGAGCTTCTCGTGGGTCGCGTCTTCGGCGGTCAGATAGATAGTCTTGCTATCCGGCGTAAAGTCGAACCCATTCACGGAGCGGTCAAAGGAAGAGGTGATTACTGCTGGAGCGCTGCCCGGAGTCATAGGCCACGACCACATGGCGATCCGGATTAAACCGTAGATCTTCCCCTCGTGTTTCTCCTCACTCGCGTACAGAGCTTTGCCGTCAGGACGAAACCCGGGCATGCCGTATTCGCCGCCGCCCTGGGTCAGTGCAACCGGTTCACCTCCATCGCTGGCTACCTGCCACAGATGGAAGCGCACTTCGCGATACGCCGATTCGTTGCGGTTGGTCGAAGCAACAAACACTACGCCACGGCCATCGGGGGTCCATACGGGCTGCAGATCCTGTCCCGAGTTGGTTTGCGTGCCCGAAAACCCTGGCATGGTCACCAGTTTTGTAGTGGCGAGCAGATCTTTTGGCTTCGATCCGTCCGATAGATTCTGGACGAAAATGTGCCGCACCGTGTCATCGAGCCACTTGTCCCAATGCCGGATCGGGAAACCTTCATAAACTCGAGCCTTGTACTTCTGGGCTTTGCGGTCTGCCGCTGCCTTGCGATTGGATTCGTCGTCTGTTGTTCCCGGAAAGACGGAACTCTGAAAGAGTATTGACTTACCATCCGGACTGAACTTTGGACCCGACGCGCCGGTGGACAAGGAAGTGACCCGGGTTGCTTCGCCGCCTCCTAGCAAATCGAGGATGTAAATCTGGGCCGTTTCATCGCCTTCGCGCTTTGCCGAGAATGCAATGCGGCGACTGTCGGGGCTCCACTCCATTCCACTCTCGCCGCCCTTTGTGTTGGTGAGACGTCGGGGTGGCGCAGATCCGTCAGCCGGTGAGATCCAAAGATCGGAGACCACTGCGGACTCGTCATAGGAAGGCTCGGTTACGGAGACTACGACCCACTTGCCGTCCGGGCTGGCATGCGGCGCATCGACTCGCTTCATGGCCCACAGCTCTTCATGAGTAATTGGCTTCGTTCCGCCGAACACAAAAGGCAGGGAAAGAACCAGAGCAGCCGAGGCGAACCATTTCATAATCTTCTATTCTGCTTCAGATGTGCTACCGCTCTCCGCTGTCTGCAAACTCGGCGTCGTCCGGCGGACAAGCTTTGCGAATATTCATCGTCAGGTCGGAAGACTGGCCGCCTGCTATCAGAACGGCACTTTCCGCGGTGTAAGCCGAGTATGGAAAACAGAGCACTTTAACGGGTTTACGTCCGTCGCGAATCCGTTGCACCAGCTCCTCGGTCGGTGCTGCACGCCGCCAGTATTGTGGCATCTTCCATGCCCAGAGATAGCCAATATTGGAGAGTAAAACTGTGCTCGCAATTGCGAGAAGTGCTAGTTTCCGTTTGGGCCAGAAGCTATTCCACAAGCTGGAGGCAGCAAAGCCAATAAGAATTGCTACGGCGGCGCTGGCCATATAGGTATGGCGGCTGGGCACGCGAGGCATGTAAGCGACGAACGAATAAGGGACCAACGCAACAGCGGCAAACGCCAGGCATGCGAGAGCGGGCTGGAGGAAGGTCGCGCGACGAAGGAACAGAAGCAGAGCAACCGCGGCGAGTCCCCAAATCCCAAGCAGCCGGACCAGACTTGCCGGAAGCGTGTACCAAAACGGCGCCGTTAGCGAGAATGTCCCATCGTTATAGTGCAAATGATCTGACTTACTGACATAACCTGCCAGAAAGTACGCAATAGATACTCCGAAAAGCGGCAATAGTGGAAGGTAAGAACGACGGTCTTTCTCTCCTTCTACGACCAGGACAACCAGAAGAAGCACAGGCAGGATGGCGCCGGACTCCTTCGACAGTAAAGCGAAGAAAAAGGAGAGCAGGAAACCTGACATAAGAACTAGTCGGTGCGCTGGTTTTCGAAACTGCTCCCGGTCCTGAACCCACACCGTCCAGATCAAAATATTCAGGATTGCGAAAGCGAAAACCTCCAGTTCCGGACTTGCGGCGTGCCAGATTACTGCTTCCTGAGGTCGTTCGAACACCGCAAAGAAAGCCGACGCCGGCACCGAGACGCTCCAACCCACCTTGCGCCAGATTCCAAGACCCGCAACCAGCAGACAATTGAGGAAATGCAGGAAGACACTCGCTATGTGGAACGCGAGAGGGTTTAATCCAAACCACTGTTCGGTGAGCCAGGTATGAACCAGCGACACAGACCGGCACCGATAGAGAGGGTCCTTCATCAACGATGGCCAGCCTGCAGGGGGTCCATATATCCGGGCTAACCGGATCTGCACGTAGTCATCGGAGAGGAAAGGCAGTTGTAGCGAGGATCCATAAGCCACAACGACCAGCACAAACAGAAACGCGCACAGCAAGGCATACCGCTGCTGGCGGCACAAATCAGCCCAGTCTGACATCGATCACCCAACCCAACCCGGGTTCCGTCTACCTCGGGTAAATGGGGCTACACTATCACTTCTCACAGTGGAATGTCAGTAACCTGAAACCGGGATGTGTCGCCACCGGAACCAACATCAGCGCAGTGGTAGAATTTGGGTGGTGCGATCCGTCACCTTGCTGGGCTCCACCGGGTCCATTGGAACCTCGGCACTTGACGTTATTCGCCAGTGGCCGGAGCTCTTTCGCGTCCACTCTCTGGTAGCCGGGAAAAATACACACTCGCTGGCGCTCCAGATCCAGGAATTTCGACCCCAGTTTGCGGCGGTGGCTGAGGAGTCGGACCTGGAGTGCCTGCGGTCCGACCTGCGTGAGACTGGATTGGAGCGAAGTCAGTGGCCAGATCTTTCTTGGGGCCCTGAAGCCCGAATTGCAGCTGCTACGTCCAACAGCACAGACATCGTGCTTTCTGCGATTGTTGGCATTGCAGGCCTCGAAGCAACATACGAGGCAGTGAAACGGGGAAAGCTGATTGCACTCGCAAACAAGGAAACGCTGGTTGCAGGAGGGCAGTTGGTAATGCAGGCTGCAAGAGATCGCGGCACGGAAATCCTTCCAGTGGACAGTGAGCACAACGGCGCTCACCAGTGCCTGCGGGCTGGCGCTCGCTCCGATGCGATCAAGCTGATTCTGACTGCTTCTGGAGGACCGTTCCGAAATACTCCAGTAGAGCGGCTTTCTTCCGTAACGCCAGCCGAAGCTTTGAATCATCCTACGTGGAAGATGGGTCAGCGCATCACAATCGACTCAGCCACGCTGATGAACAAAGGTTTTGAGGTGATCGAGGCATGCTGGCTATTTGATTTCGCTCCGCGCGATGTCGAAGTGGTGGTCCATCCTCAATCTCAGGTTCACGCCATGGTCGAGTATTCGGACGGCAGTGTCATCGCGCAAGTCTGTGCCACGGACATGCGGATGCCGATACAGTACGCTTTTACATGGCCTGAGCGTGGTGCCGCTCCCGTTCCACGACTGGACTGGAAGGACTCACGGCACTGGGACTTTTTTCCTCCGGACTTCAGCAAGTTTCCGCTGCTGAGACTGGCTTATGAAGCTCAGGAAACCGGTGGCTCCTCTGGCTGCACTCTAAATGCTGCGGATGAAGTAGCCGTCGAGGCATTCCTCAAGGAACACATACCGTTTCCTGCAATTGCAGAAGTGGTGGCTGACACCTTATCGCGGTTCCCGCAGCGAACGCCGGGGACGGTGGGAGAAATTCTGGAAATCGACCGGGAATCACGGGCGCTGGCACGAGAGTGCGTTCGACAGCGCGCGGCCGTTCAAGCCTGAGAGCACAACTATGCATTTAATTCAGAACATCTGGTGGCTTCTCGTTTTGATTGGGGTGATGATCCTGATCCACGAACTCGGCCATTTCTGGGCGGCACGACTTTTCGATGTCCGGGTGGACGTTTTCTCGTTTGGATTTGGTCCACGGCTCTTTGGATTTCAGAGGGGTGAGACCGACTTCCGTTTCTCGGCGGTTCTGTTTGGCGGATATGTGAAGATGGCTGGCGAGCTACCTGGCGAAGAAGCCACGGATCCCCGCTCGTTTGGGGCCAAACCGCGCTGGCAGAGGCTGATTATCGCGTTTGCCGGGCCCGCGATGAATATCATACTGGCGGTGGCGCTGCTGGCGGGCCTGTTTATGGTTCGCTATCCGAAGCTTGCTAACGCAGACGCTCCAGCGACGATCGGGTATGTCGGCAAAGATACGCCGGCTGCGGCTGCCGGGCTGCAACCGGGGGACGTAATTGTTCAGATTGACGATTTCCGGGATCCGAAGTGGGAAGATCTTCTGCTTCGAGAAGTGGCTAGCGCGAAGAAGGCAATGGACATCGGCTACATCCGCGCTGGCCAGCGGCTACACACGAGGGTTACCCCGGTACTGGATGCGCGCACCGGGGTCGGGTCCGCCGGCTGGGAAGAGCGTAACGAAGTGCAGGTGGCAGCAGTTGTTCCGAAAGCAGATGCCGAAAGGAAGGGCTTGCAGCGGGGCGATGTGCTGGTTGCAGTGAATGGTACCGCCATCCAGTCTTTAGCGACGTTGCACGATGCGATCAGGGGCAGTGAAGGTAAGGCTGTCAGGCTCTCGTGGCGTCGGAACGGCCAGGAATTTGCCAGCGACGTGAAACCGGCATGGTCGGAAGACGAAAAACGCTGGCTGATTGGCGTCCAGTTGGAGCGCCCGGTCATCATCACGACACTGGCGTTTCCCGATGCACTCCGCGAGTCGGTCCGGCAGAACCTCAAAGGTGCTTCGCTAATCTACCAGTTCCTGCAGGGGCTGATTGAGCAGCGTATGTCGGCAAAGTCGCTGGAAGGGCCGATCGGAATCGCCCGTCTGTCCGGTGATGCGGCGCGGGAAGGCCCGACTGCGTTTTTCGGGCTGATGGCGATGGTTAGCTTAAACTTGGCTGTGTTTAATCTGCTGCCGATTCCGATTCTGGACGGCGGCATGATTCTGATGTTGCTGATCGAGATCCTCATGCGGCGCGATATGAGCCTTCAATTCAAAGAAGCGGTGTTCAAAGTCGGAATGGTCTTTCTGATGGTGGTTGTCGTCTTCGTTCTGTACAACGACATTTCGAAGCTTCTACCAGGTTGAGAAAGGTCATATTTCGCGGGGATGCCACTCCTTCTCCAACGGCATCCCCTGCATTCTCTGCCATCACTGGCCCTCGCGAAAAACTCTATAATAGGGTTACAGACTGTTTAGCCTCTGAAACATGCGCGAACTCAAGAAAAAACTTCAGGATCAGATCATAGCGCTCGAACATGAGTTGCGGAGCGAGTTGCCGAAGGAAATCCTGAAGGCAAGGGCTCATGGCGATTTGCGCGAAAACGCCGAGTTTCATGCGGCCAAAGAACGTCAGAGATTTGTCGACGCACAACTCGCGCAGTTGAGGGTTCGGCTCGCCTCGCTTTCCATGGTTGATATGACCAAGATTCCTCACGACCGAGTGGGTCTGGGGTCAACTGTGTTGGTCTTTGATTCGACCAAAGACGAGGAGATCACTTACAAACTTGTCACCAGTGAGGAAGCGGACGCTAACCATGGCCTCATCTCTACCAGTTCCCCAATTGGCCGAGGTTTGCTGAATAAGCAGGTCGGTGACGAAGTCAAAATTGCAATCCCGGATGGAACGCGTACAATGGAAATCCTGAAGCTGACAACCATTCACGACGGTGAGGCCGTCTAACGCCCTAACAATGACGCTGACGAGAGCTATTGGCGCAGGCTGTAATGTCATCATCGGCCAGATTGTACGGGGTCTGGCACTCTCGCGGATTCATCCGAACGTACTCACGTTCATTGGGCTACTGATCAACGTTGTCGCTGCATGGTTTCTGTCTCAGGGCCGGTTTTTAACCGCCGCCCTGGTAATCATCGGGGCTGGCATCTTCGACATGGTTGACGGGCGAGTCGCTCGCGAAACAAACCAGGTAACACGGTTTGGCGGTTTCTTCGATTCTGTTCTCGACCGCTACTCGGATCTGATCCTGCTCATCGGTTTGCTGGTTTACTACGGCAAGATCAACCGCGCACCTTACGTCGTGCTGACTGCGGTCGTCATGATGGGATCGGTGATGATCAGTTACGCCCGCTCGCGCGCGGAAAACATCATCCCGACCTGCAAAGTGGGATTCATGGAGCGACCGGAGCGAGTGGTCCTCTTGATCATAGGCGCGCTGTTTGACCGTATGGCTCCGGTTCTGTGGGTCCTCGCTGTCCTTGGAAATCTGACCGTTGTGCACCGGATGGTATTCACGTATCAGGAAGCAAAGCGCCTCGAAGACGCGCAACTCCGGCCAACCCCTCTTACCAGACATCGCTGATACCTTCACAACTGACATAAGCTGTACGGGTGTTCCGATCTTCAATCCTTCTACTTCCTCTGGCTGCACTTGCTGCTGCCGGGGCCCCATCAGCTGAGTTCATCTATGAGACCGCTTCGTTTCCCTCCTGCCACGCCTCGACTCTGGTGGAGACTGGACCTGGAGAATTAATGGCCGCCTGGTTCGGAGGCACCAGGGAAGGCGCAAAGGATGTGGCCATCTGGGGTGCACATCGCAGAGCAGGGAAGTGGTCCCAGCCTGTTGAACTGGTTCGTGAGCCGAACACTCCGACCTGGAATCCAGTGCTGTTCAGGGATGGTAAAGGCACGTTTTGGCTTTACTATAAGTTTGGCCCCAGCCCACGGGAATGGTCCGCGGGCCGGATGTCCAGCGTGGACCGGGGTCTCACATGGTCTAAGCCGGAGCATCTGCCAGCGGGGATTCTTGGTCCGGTAAAGAACAAACCTCTTGTGCTGAAAGATGGGACCATTGTCAGTGGAACGTCGGTCGAAAGCTACCATGCGTGGACTTCCTGGGTGGAGCGTTCCACCGACCATGGCCGCTCCTGGTCTAAGCATGGGCCGGTCGTTTACCCGGGAGAAACTTTCGCCAGCATTCAGCCTGCGATCGTGGCGCTGAAGGGCGGTAGTACCCTCCGGATGTACGTGCGAACGACAGAAAAACTGGGACGCATTGGGTATTCCGATTCCGCCGACGGCGGCCGAACATGGACCGATCTTCGGCTCCTGCAGTTGCCGAATCCTAACAGCGGAATCGATGCGGTTTCGCTGGCTGACGGACGCATCGCTCTTGTATACAATCACACGACAGAGGGCCGGTCGCCACTGAACGTTGCAATCAGTTCCGATGGGCTTGCCTTTCAACAGCTGGCGACTCTTGAGTCCGAGCCCGGCGAGTTTTCTTATCCGGCGATCGTACAGAGTTCGGCGGGCAGTTTGCACATCACGTATACGTGGAACCGGAAAAAGGTGAAGCATGCGGAGATTTCGGCAGCTTCTTTGCGTAAAGGAGAGCAACGATGATTTTCAGCAGACGCGAACTCGCTCTTGGCTTCCTGGCCTCGACCGTACCTTGCGTGAAGGCTGCAGGGTTGGGCGGGCTCAAAATTGGCGTGACGGACTGGAATCTGCGCCTCACGTCGAAGCCGGAAGCGGTTGCAGTTGCGAAGCGGCTTGGTTTCGCCGGGGTTGAGGTGAGCCTCGGACGCAAGGTCGTTGGGGACAAACTGCCCCTCGATGACGCAGAACTGCTGTCCGCTTATCGGAACGCGTTCCGGGAGCACGGTCTTGGTCCGGCAGGTACGTGCCTGGATGTTTTGCACGTAAATTACTTGAAGAACGACAAGCTGGGCCAGAAATGGGTCGTGGACGGAATTCGGCTGACGAAGGAGCTTGGTGCAAGGGTGATGCTGTTGCCTTTCTTCGGCAAAGGCAAGCTGGAGACGCAAACCGAGAAAGACTACATAGGCGACGTTTTGCGTGACATTGCACCACAAGCCGAGAAGGCCGGCGTAATTCTCGGACTGGAAGACACGATCTCGGCCGAGGACAACGTTCGCATCGTG
>JACMLA010000323.1 GCA_014379815.1 Bryobacteraceae bacterium
ACCGGGAGTGACTCCCGTGTGCAAGTGGACTATGTTCTCAAGGTTCTCGCGGATGGTGCGGTTCACATCGCCTTCCATAATGTGCTTGTTGTAGATGTCATTGAGCAATTTGAAGCGTGGGGAACCAACCCTCTTCACCAGTTCCACGCCCCATTTGGTGTGGTCGCACATGTAGTCGGCGTGATTGACTTTGCTATTCAGCAGTTCCATGCAGACCAGCAGGTTCTTGTCCTCGGCCATTGGCATCACTTTCTTGACGCCCGCGACGCAGTTGTCCATACCCTGCTCGTCAGACATGCCCTTGCGGTTGCCCGAGAATACGATCAGGCTGGGCGCTCCCACTGACGCCGCTGCCTTGACGGCATCCCGAAAACGAGTCTCAATACCGGCATGATTCTCGGTGCGGTTGAAACCATCCGGGATGGTAGTGCCACCCGAGATCATTGTCGGCACCATACCGTATTTTTTAATGACGGGCCATTCTTCCGGGCTGGCCAGGTCGACCGAACGCAAGCCAAGGCGGGCGCTTTCTTTCGCAAAATCCTCAATGGGAATCTTGCTGTAGCACCAGCGACAGACAGACTGTTTCAGATTGCCCTTCCGGTCGACCGGCTTCACCTGGGCGGCGTCAGAAAGAAGGGCGGCGGAGAGACCCGCGCCTGTTGTCTGGACGAATGACCTGCGTTTCATGGCCCTTATCTTATCGTTGATTTAGGAACTGCCGCGCCATCCAGACCCAGCTCTGCCGCGCGGTCCTGCATCGCCTGGATGCAGAAGCTGATATGTTCATCCAGATCGACGCCCATCTCCCGTGCTCCGCTCTCAATATCATCCCGGCTGACGGACCGGGCGAACCCTTTATCCTTCATCTTTTTTCTAACGGATCTGGTGTCGACTTCCGAGATGGTTCGGCCTGGTTTGACATAAGAAAGAGCGGTCAGAAATCCAGCCAGTTCATCGCAGGCAAACAAAGTCTTTTCCAGAAGCGAATCGCGGGAAACGCCAGAATAATTTGCATGTGAAAGAATGGCCCTGCGGATCTCCTCGCTTACGCCAAGTCCGGCAAGGATCGGCTCTCCTTTCATCGGATGGTCCGGGGCATTGGGATGCATCTCGTAATCAAAGTCGTGCAGGAGCGCGGTGATGGACCACTTTTCCTCGTCTTCTCCAAACCGTCGGGCATACGCTACAACACATGCTTCGACAGCGAGCGCATGCTTCCGCAGGCTTTCTCCTTTTGTCCATTCATACAGCAATTCCACGGATTGTTCTCTTGTCATCTCGTAACTCAATAAAGTATTGCAAATACGCCGCCTCTTTCGAATCGAAGACCTTGGTTTCCGCATCCTGAGAGGCAGTACATGTTGCACGTCAGGAGCATATATCCCGATCAGGGAAGGGTGGAAGAGACATCATTTGGGCTAGCGCCCACTAACCCGCAAGGCGAGGCAGTTTGCACCTTGATGGAGCGATATTTTGCTAACAGACCTGCCGCGTTTCGGGACCAGTTGAGCTTTTTGAAGAAGGGCGATTTTGCCCTGGACTGGTCTGCTGTTACAGGAGGCGTTGCACTCGCGTCTCTGTTCCAGGGGGAATCACCCGCCTCCATGTCCGTTCTAATGGCTGGTGTTTGTCCCGAAACTGATGCGATTATGCTGGAAGTTTTTCGTGAGAATGTTCTGGTGCCGCTGTTCGACGGAGAGTTCGATCACGTCTGCAAAGTTCAATGCAGGCCACTTCTGATTCAGGTGATCTTTCCGGGTTTGCCCGAATGGCTTCCTGCTGTGCAGCTTCTCAGTGTTTCTCTTGCCTCAGTGTATTTTCGAAGCGTGTTGTTGGGCTGTCCTGGAGGCGGTACCGATACCGCATGACGGCTGCTGTATGACCTGGACCTCCCTCCGCATCCCACAGGATGTTCGCGACGGAGAGGTCACCATCGGCGACCGAACCGTACGGCTCACCAACCTCGACAAGCTGTTCTGGCCTGAGCTCGGTATCACAAAGCGCGACCTGCTGCAGTATTACGCTGACATCTCAGAATTCCTGTTGCCGCATTTAAAAGACCGCGCAATGGTCATGAAGCGCTACCCTCATGGCGCGGCGGGCGAATTCTTTTTCATGAAACGCGCGCCATCTCCTCGACCCGAATGGATTCGAACTTGCGCGATCGAACATCGCTCGGGAAACGTTATCGACTTCCCGGTAATCGACGATCTGCCGTCTTTGCTTTGGGTGATCAATCTTGGGTGTATCGATCTGAACCAGTGGTACGCAACGTGTTCGGATGTGAACCGGCCCGATTATCTCCACTTCGACCTTGATCCGGTACCGGAAGCCGGATGGCGTGAGGTCTGCGAATCCGCGCTGCGGGTGCGTGATGAATTGACAGCGCTTGGCATGAAGGCTTATCCCAAGACCACCGGCTCGCGAGGCATCCACATCTATGTGCCGATCGTATGCGGACCACTGCAGAAGCAGGTGTGGACCTTTGCGAAGAAGACTGCGCAAAAGTTGGCTTCGAAGTACTCCGGCATCATCACTGCCGAGTATCGGATTGCGAAACGCCCAGCGGAGCACGTCCTTGTCGATTACAACCAGAATGCATGGGGACGCACGCTCGCTTCGGTTTACTCGGTGAGGCCAAAACCACTGGCGACCGTGTCGACGCCCATCAGCTGGGAGGAGGTTGAGGGCGGCTGCACCCTGGAAGACTTTCGTTTAGAGAACGTGGTTGCGCGGGTTCGGGAGAAGGGCGATCTGTTCCGGCCGCTGCTACTGAATCGCGATCGTACGCGTCTCGAGGAGCTCTTGTGAGTCTTCCACTCCCGCTGGAGTTTGCGCCCATGGAGGCCCACCCGGCACTGGAGATCCCCTCTGGTTCGGAGTGGCAATACGAACCCAAATGGGACGGCTTTCGGGCACTCTGCTTTCGCGACGGCGAGTCTGTTGCGATACGGTCCAAAGCAGGGGAAGATCTCGCGCGCTATTTTCCGGAGGTGGTAGAAGCGCTATCCGAGCTTGCGGCGGAAGCTTTCGTTCTCGACGGGGAACTGGTGGTCGCGATAGAGGGAAAGGCTGATTTTGATGCCTTGCTCCAGAGGATTCACCCAGCGCCAACGCGCATCCGGAAACTCGCTGCACAGACTCCAGCGCAGCTGATTCTATTCGACATGCTTGTTGCCGACACAAGGGAGTGTCTGATCGGTCGCGCTCTGCAGGTCCGCCGTCTCGCGCTGGATGCATTCGCCCGGGAGTATCTGAAAGACAACGACCGGATCCGTCTATCGCCTTGCACTGCGGATCTGGAGTGCGCAAAACGATGGTTCCTCGAGATGGCGGGTGGCCTGGATGGCATTATCGCCAAGCAAACCCAGGCTGCGTATGAGCCGGGAAGCCGGACTGCGATGCTGAAGATTAAGAATTATAGA
>JACMLA010000324.1 GCA_014379815.1 Bryobacteraceae bacterium
AAACGTCAGAGTGTCTTTAAGACGCAGTAGGACGAAGTTTCCGGGCTAGAACAACCAGACCTAGTGCGCTAAGCGCCGTAACGATCGTCCCCGGTTCGGGTGCCGCCGTAATCCCTGCAGTTGTGTAGATCGTCCCCGAATCAGACAAGACCCTAAATGGCAAATCCTGACCGGATTCATCCAGAACGGATAATCCAGTAACTTCGAGCGTATTCGACAGATCACTCAACGCATAGTTAATCTGGAAAGAACTGTCGGGTGAAGTTCGCAAACGGCTTACGGTGCCGAGCAGCAACCTGTAATTGAAAATCTCGTTTGCTGGCACTACAATTTCGGGTAACACCACGGTTTGGTCGAACGCACCCCGTGCCGGGAAGATATCAGGTAGCGATACCCTCGTAAAGTTCATCTGGCCCTCGACCCGGGTATATTGGGCCACCGCTAGGACAACCGGCCAGAACGCAGCTGGATCCAGTCCCTGTAACGAGCCCGCCGACACTGTCCAGTCAAACTGTCCGGTGATTCGTACGGTCGGCTTCCAGCGATAGCTCGTGGCGGCGCTGTTCGGCGAGGTGACAACGATCCGGTCGACAAGGGTAGCGAACGAGTTTAGGGAGAGGGAGTTGCCGGGTGACAGACTGCCACTTTGCCTCGATCTGACTCCAAGTTGCCCGAAGCTCGCGAAAGCGCTTAGATCGTAGGCAGAAGCGACTCCCAACCCGGACTCATAGGACGCAAATGCGAAACTCGAGTCCGTGTCTCCGTTGAGACCCGACGGTCGGGGTATTGTTCCGGATCCGCCAAACAGGACTTCGACAAATGGCGCGGTTACTGTTGCGCCGTTGCACGACAGACATAACAGCATCAGGGACGCAAAACGCATGCTCGGGAGACTATCACGAATGGCGCTCGCTTTTGTCAAACCCTGCAGTACTAGGAAGTACTAAAAACACCATCCTGCGGTTCAGCAGATGTTGCCATATGTGCAAAGGTCAGGGCCCGGCGGTGCGGATCAGAATCAGCACTACTGTCGCAAAAGCAAGGTTGACTGCGATAAGTGCAACGCCTGGTTTCCGCTCCTGACTACGTTGCCACCACATCAGCAAACCAGTTAGGGCAAGCAGCACTGTCGCGAACGAAACGAAGCCAATTGCAGTTCCCCAGACCTTGAGCGGAAGATAGCCCGGCCAGAGTCCGGCAGCATGGTGCAGCCGGTTCAGCATTCCCAGTGCAGTCGCGCGAGAGGTGGAGACGCCTGCCTTACCACTGACCGGATCGTACGTCACTTCGTAAACCACACCCGGCCGCAAGACACGAAACGCGGGCAATTTCCCTCGGATGTCGCCTCGCAGTTGCAGTCTCTGCGCCACATCGGAAGGGCTCAACCCGACCTCCAGATTAGTTGGCGCCGATACCGTGACCGATGGTTTGAGGTTGAACCACTTGCTATGCGCCATTTGCACCGCACTGATGCCGTACATCAGCAGGAATGGTAGTGCGGCCAGACCTGACATCAGATGAATCGTGCGCAGAAGAGAGTATTTCACCGAAGCACCATCCATAGACCTGCAAAGACCGCAATGCCCAATGCCAGACTGAACCAGGCCAGTCGGGAACCAGGTCTGGAAGCCAGCCAAAGCCAGATTCCCGACACTGCGAAGAAGAGTAAGCCCCAGATTCCCAGCTCATTCCACATCGCCCAGATACGAATCAATTGGTCTGCTTCGGAATCGGCGAGCGTTGCTGCGTGTATGTCTTCGAAAAACAAAGCCGTGCTGTTGCGAATGGATTCGACACGCAGGGCAGTGGGCAATACGGTCACACGGTAGATCCCGTTTATGTTGTAGAAGTCGAGCAGTAAGTGTCCGTCGGCCGACTTACGCAGGAACCAGTCAGGTACCGGCCGCGACATAGCAGGCTGGACTGTTTCGTACGCCCGAGCGGCGACCTGCTTATCGCTTTCGTCGGGCTTACGCTGGAATGCGATCGTGCGGGTAGTGTGCGGCGTTTTGGGTCGCTCCAGTGAAGGCTGCGCCGTGGCGACCAGACCCTCGACACCGTATACCAGCAACTGTGAAAAGACGAGTAAACCCGAGTAGATGTGCAGCTTGCGAAGAAGACCCGTCACACGGTACCCATAAGCTCGCGTATGTACCGGGGAGCAGGAGACCCGAATGAAAGCAGGCGATCGTTGAAGGCTTTCTCATCTTGAATCGGCCCGTGTTTCTGCACATACTCTTCTCGCAAGCCGTCGAGTTCCGTGGTACCCGTGTAGTAAGTGGATAACTGAGTCGAGGTCAGCATCGCGCGGCGCCACTTACCCGCAGCTTCACTTCTTTCCTGAAAGCCTTCGGTCAGCATCATGTCCATAGCCTGCCCTTCCGTCATGCCACGGGAATGTATTCCCTGGTCGAGTAGCGAGTTGATGATTGTCCTTAGCCTCATCTTCAGCTGTTGCATTCGCACTTCCGGCCCACCGAACCCGGCATCGGCCATCACTTTCTCGGCGTAGACGGCCCATCCTTCAGTAAACGTACCGCTGGAAAATACCACTCGTGTCAAAGTGGGGGCTTTGAACCGATTGGCGTGAGCACGCTGCAAGTAGTGACCCGGCATCGCCTCGTGCACGACCAGGTTCTTCGTCATCGAGTTGTTGTACTCGCGGAAGTAACTTGTGACCTGCGCTTCGGACCAGCCTTGTGGAGGTGGCGAGATGTTGAAGAACGTCACGCCGTTTTTCTCCAGCGGTCCTGGCGAAGCGCAACTCGCGACCGCCACGCCTCGCTGAAACTCAGGCATTTCAAGAATCCTGAGAGGGCTCTCGTAAAGGCTCACGATGTTGTGGGTGCGTACATACTCTGTAGCCTCAACCATGTCCCGCTGAGCTAGTCCGAGTATCGTGTCACCGGACGGCCTCTGATCGGCAAGCTTGTCGAGGACGGCCCGAATCGTCGCAGTACGATTTCCCGCAACCGGCTTCGTCAGCCTGGACGCAGTGTCGTAAATCATCGCCTGCGTCTGCTTCAGGTCCCGGTCCGCTCTCTCCCGGATCTGCGCCGCAGTAAGGTCGGATCCGAGCGTGTGCCGCAGTTTGGCCTGATACAGCTCAGGTCCAATACGAAAGTCCTGGTTGGCTCCTGGGAGCAGCTCTGTCTTCATCCATTCACGCCACTCATTCAGCGCAGCGACAGCTTTGGCTTGCACAGGTGCGATTGCCGTGCGGCTTTGGGCAGGTGCTTTTGCCAGATATGTATCCAGGACGGTAGTGATCAGGTTGATGGTGCCCTGCGTTTGCGCGACAGCCGTCTCGGCATGAATCTTCGTCGAGGTCTTCAGAATACGCCGCGCTGCTGCAAGGTACCCCGGCACTGCGTCCAGACGACCCTGAACAGATTTCAGACGCTCCGGCAGACCAGCAAAATCTCGTTCCAGCAAGTAGTAAATCGCCGAGCCGGGGTTATAGAGCATGGGATTCCACTCGCGTTCCCGCAGTACCGTATCGTTCCAGATCGTCCTCTCGATATGCGCAATCAATATCCGCAAATCGATCTGGTTTACTTTGTCCAGCCGCGATGTTTCCAGAGACCTGGCCCGGTGCAGAAAGTCCCGCTCTCTGGCAAGGTCTGCCTTCAAACTTTCGGGTGTGATGTTGGCAAGCTGCCCATCGTAGCGATGCTCTCCCAGACTCGTGGCGGTCTCCGGCCTCGCCTGAAAGAAAGCCTGCAGGTAGTCATCAGCCAGCTTTTCGAACTTACCGGATTGCTGCGCCAGCATCGGTACAGCGAAGGTGGAAATGATCAGATCTCTTCGGGTCACGGTTCCAGCGTAGCGGGTTTGTGTCCAATGGCAAGTATCGTTTCAAAGTGGGGAGCCTCCTCTTCGCGGTGCACCACCGAGACCTCCACGTCCCGGAATCCAGCCGTCTGCAGAAGGTCTGCCAGCTCCGCCTGGGAGAACCCAAGCCACACATCGGCGTACATATCGCGAGCTTCTTCAAAACGATGTTTGAGTAAATCCATCACGACGACACGACCGCCTGGTTTCAAGATTCGCCAGGCCTCGGAGACGCTGCGTTTCGGGTGAATTGCATGGTGCAGACTCTGATGGAGCAAGGCTAAGTCGGCCTCTTCGCTGGCAATCGGCAAAGCCTCCAGATCGCCGTGGCGATACTCCAGATTTGTAACTGCATTCCGCCTTGCGACCTCTGCACCGAACTCCACCATCTTCGACGAACTGTCGACAGCGATAACATGCTTAGCACGCTGGGCCAGTAGTAGTGACATCGTCGCTTCGCCCGCGCCAAGATCGGCAATCGTGAGCGGTGGGAGCAACTGGAAGAGCATCTCTGCCAGACCTTTCCAGCTCCGGCCTGGAACATAGTTCCGGCCAAAACGGCCTGCAAGCTCGTCAAAATAACTTCGGATCTTATCTTTGCGCTTGTTGAGAATCAAAGCCAGCGCACGGTCATCGGCTCCCGCTTCTTTTAGCTCGGTACTGCTGGCTTCGATCAGTTTTGCAATCACAGGGGAAAGAAGCGGGGACAGCTGATACAGACTCTTCTGTCCCGCCTTCCGGACCTCGACCAGACCCGCATGCTTCAGCTGAGCCAGTTGCATGGAGATTCGGCTTTGCCCCATGCCGAGGATGTCCTGCAACTCCGCAACGTTCAGTTCTTCAGACCTCACAAGCCGCAGGATGCGCAGTCGCCCTTCGTCGCCAAGCACTCGAAGAGCCTTAAGAATATCCGCCACTGGCTCACAGTCTATCAACAAATCATGATTGTTTGATGAGCGATTGTGTTATGCTTAGAGCCGAAGGCAAAACTCCCATGACTACTGTCGTTACACCCGCTACCGAATATCAGGTTGCAAACATTTCTCTCGCCGACTGGGGCCGCAAGGAAATCGACGTCGCTGAGCATGAAATGCCCGGCTTGATGGCGATCCGCAACAAGTACGCCGCAGAAAAACCGCTGGACGGCGTGCGCATTACCGGCTCGCTCCACATGACAATTCAGACCGCTGTCCTGATTGAGACACTGGTCGATCTTGGCGCCAATGTACGTTGGGCCAGCTGCAACATCTTTTCCACGCAGGATCATGCTGCGGCGGCAATTGCTGCTACAGGGATTCCGGTTTTTGCCTGGAAGGGCGAAACACTCGAAGAGTACTGGGACTGCACCTGGAAAGCAGTCAGCTTTGCCGATGGCAAAGGCCCCGAGCTGGTTGTGGATGATGGCGGCGACGTAACGCTCCTGATCCACAAGGGCTACGAACTGGAGCAGGGCAGTGACTGGGTCAACACTCCCTCGGGCAGCCATGAAGAAAAGGTGATCAAAGACCTGCTGAAGCGGATTCATGCCGAAAGCCCGAATCATTTCGCACATCTGGTGAAGGCGTGGCGTGGTGTTTCTGAAGAGACAACGACCGGTGTACACCGCCTCTACAAGATGAAGCAGGAAGGCAAGCTCCTGGTTCCGGCAATCAACGTCAACGACTCGGTGACGAAGTCGAAGTTCGACAACCTGTACGGCTGCCGCGAGTCGCTGGCCGACGGTATCAAGCGCGCAACCGATGTCATGCTCGCGGGCAAGGTTGCTGTGGTTTGCGGATATGGCGACGTCGGTAAGGGTTCCGCGCATTCGCTGCGTGGAATGGGCGCCCGCGTCATTGTGACAGAGATCGATCCGATCAACGCACTGCAGGCCGCGATGGAAGGCTATCAGGTCACCACCATCGAAGAGACGATGGGTCTGGGAGACATCTACGTGACCACCACTGGCAACGTGGACATTATCACTCTCGACCACATGCAGAACATGAAGGATCAGGCCATTGTGTGCAACATTGGCCACTTTGACAATGAGATTCAGGTCGACTTGTTGAATCAATCCAGCGCCGTTCGTCTGAACATCAAACCCCAGGTAGACAAGTACACCTTCGATGGCGGGAACAGCATCTACCTGCTCGCTGAAGGCCGTCTCGTCAACCTTGGTTGCGCCACCGGGCACCCGAGCTTCGTGATGTCCGCCAGCTTTGCAAACCAGACACTGGCGCAGATCGATCTCTGGAAGAACAAGGACAATTACGGCATCGAGGTCTACACGCTTCCCAAGCGTCTCGATGAGGAAGTAGCCCGGCTCCATCTGGAAAAGATCGGCGTCAAGCTCACCACCCTTACCAAGAACCAGGCAGACTACATCGGTGTGCCTGTGGAAGGTCCCTACAAGCCCGAGCATTACCGCTACTAAGCTTTTACGCTTCCAGTGTCAGTGAAAAGGGCCAGCGTTTCCATGCGCTGGCCCTTCCTGTTTCTAGTCGGGATAGGGCTCGCCTGCGCGGGCCACCCGGATGCGGTGATCGGAGAACGAGGCATGCGCTCCGGGAAGTTCCACCTTAGGCATATGGCACGAGGCACATTGGGACGATGCCTTCGGGCATGGTCTTGCTTTCACAGATGCACCTGCATGACAGGACTGACAGGCCCCATCCGTCCGCGTTGTCTCCATCAACGCTGGCCGATGTGGATCGTGACAGGCCGTGCAGGAGATCCGGGGATCGGCGGGGTCATAGCAGCGGCTCTGGCTCAAGCGAAACGGCTGAAAGCGGACGGTGCTTACGCCTCTGGACTTCATCAGCATCACTTGCTCCCAGGTCCGGTGACACGTGCCGCAAAGGTCTGACATCGACTCTGCGGGTGCGTTCTTCAGCGTCGGCATACTCCCTTTCGAGGGCTTCGCAGCATGTGCCTCCGAGTCTCCATGACAACGGTCACATTGCACACCGGCGATCAACCCTGGCGGCACTCCACCTTTACTGCGTGCCGTTTCACCGGAGGAGTGACATCCAAAGCAGTCACTCACATCGGATCGCGACATTAGCCGGCCCACAGCTTCGGCTACATTCGCAGGAGAGGCGTTAGCGGCACCGATGGTCAGGTCGAGACCGTTCTTGCGCGGGTAGTAACTGACACGGGACTCAAGCAACTGCCCCTCGTGCTTCAGGATGAAAGTCTGACCTGTTCGACCACTTCCAAAAATCCAGTCCACCGGCACCTGCAAGACTTCAGCACCACGTCGCGTCTCGTACTGGAGCTGTTTCCCTTGTCGGAAGATGCGGTAGTTGTAGCCGTTGAACGATCCCAGCAACTCCGCTTTGTCCCACGCCGCGGAAGTCCCAAGAGTCAGTGTCATCGGACTGATTGCGACGTGCTTCGTCTGAACGTGGCAGCCGGCACATCGCGCCTCAGACGCGGACAACATCCCGGTAAACAACAGCAGGAAGAGGACAGCCGTTGCCACTACAAACCAGCAGTCCTGGTTCGCCCATATAGGCGTTTTAGCCGAAATGTCTGCTTGATTTCTTCTCTCACTTTTGCGGGGCCGTCATTCGTAGCAGTGGTGGAAAGCTCCCGATCGCGTGTCAACTCGATCTCGTCTGCACCGATGCGGCCGCTGAACCGAAAACGCGTGGTATTGATTTCGTTTCCGGCCTGCTCTTCCATCGTTATGGTGAACGTGATCAGAGACCCCGCGATACGGACATCCTGAATGAGGCTGCTGCCGTAGTCGCCATACAGCTTCCCTTCGAGCGCGCCAGTATTCCCTGGTGCAAATCGAAATGCGATGTCTAGCGGCTCACCTTTACGACCCTGTATGACGCCAACCCAGACGCCCGTGAGATCGGAAGCGAAACTCGCAAAAGCAAACAGAAATCCAATAACGGCGGATCGCATCAGACGCCCCGAAGCAGTCCGGTAAGCGGTCCGGTGCTGTCAGCGAAACGCTCCACTGGCGCTCCGAAAGCACCCAGCATGGACATGTACAGGTTCGCCAGTTGTGTGTCTTCTCCGTACACCAGATGCTGGCCGGAGTCGATTCGCCCTCCAGCATTTCCGGCGAGAATCACCGGCAAATTGTGCGGATCGTGGCGATCGCCGTCGCTCAATGCGGAGGCGAACAGCACCATGGAATTGTCGAGCACGGTGGAGTCACCCTCCTTCATGCCTCGCAGCTTGCCAAGCAGATACGCGTACTGCTCTACATGCCATCGGTTGATGAGCTGATACTGTCGAAGATTATCCGGGTTGCGTCCGTGATGCGAAACGTCATGGTGAGCACCGCTGACGCCGTCGAGAAACCGGAAGTTCACGTTGCTGACAGCGTTGCCGAACATGAAGGTGCATACCCTGGTCGTGTCGGTCTGAAAGGCAACGGCGATCATGTCGAGCATCAGCCGGACGTGCTCGGCATGATCTTTGGGTCGCTCAGGCAAGTTGGCCGGGGCACGCACAGGAACCCGTGGCTTCCACGTGCTGGCTTCGCCGCTGGCTGCGCGTCCAACGCGTTGTTCGAGTCCGCGCATCACGCTGAGATATTCATCGAGCCTCGACTGGTCCGCAGTCCCTAGCTGCGTCCGCAGTCTGCGTGCGTCCTCCAGAACCCGGTCGAGCAGAAGTTTGTCCGTTTTGGCCGACCCGGACTCCTGACCCGAAGCTGCACGATAGATGCGCTGGTAAACGGACCGGGGATCGATCTCGCGTGCCAGAGGCGTTGTCGGGCTGCTCCACGCGATGTGGGATCCGTAAACACGGGTGTATCCGACTACCGCATCGACGCCAATCGCAACGGGTGTTACACCGAGTTCCAGAGACGCAAGAGGGGTCTGATTGCGAACACTCTGAGCCGCGATCTGATCCACCGAGATGCCATTCGCCAGGTCCGCACCCGGTGTCTTCCGGATCGTACGGCAGGTCAGGATTGCCGACTCTTTGACGTAGTGCCCGTCGCCTCCGACCGATGCCGCATTCCATAGATTGGAGGCAACTACGGTCTGATCCTGGAACTCACGAAGCGGCTCAAGCGTCGGCGACATCGTGAACTGGCGACCCGTCCCCTGCGGTGTCCAGGCTGCTGTGTTGACGCCGTTTGGCATGTACAGAAGCGCCATGCGAACGGGGCTCTTCGGTACCGCAGATGAAGCCTTCGCCGGTGACGGGAACATGATTTCCAGCCATGGCAGTCCGAGACTTACGCCCGCGCCCCGTAGTACCGTCCGGCGGGAGATTCGGGTTTCAGGATCGATCACGCTTAGTTGCCTCCCTGCGAGCAAGACGCTCCGGCGGAGCGAAACGAAAAGCCGGGCTCATCACGATGGCTTCAATCAGCGTCTGCGCACTGTAATCGGCGCGCTTCAACTGACCCACTATCTCGTCCACGGTACACGAATCTTCCAGTGCTAGCCCACGGCCCAGGGCGTAGCCCAGCATCCGGCGTGTAAGGTTATGGACAAATTCATCTTTGCGGGCGAGCAGCACTGTCTTTAACTCATCCGGCCCGCTGAACTTCGTTCCGTCCGGTAGTTCCCCTGCCGCGTTGACTGGCTGCCCTGCGTCCTGCTCACGCCATTGCCCGACAGCGTCAAAGTTTTCCAGAGCAAAGCCAAGCGGATCGATGCTGTTGTGACAACTCGCGCAAACGGCGTTCTCACGATGCTGTGTCAAGCGCTCGCGCACGCTCCTTGAAGTGTTTGCATCCTGCTTGCTGTCGAGAGGGGGCACATCTGGCGGTGGAGCGGGAGGCGGCGTGCCAAGGATCGTATCCAGAACCCACGCACCACGGAGAACCGGACTGGTTCGATAGGGATGCGAGGAAACCGCGAGTACCGCGGGCATACCAAGTAGTCCGCCGCGGTGAGACCCTTCCGGCAACTCCACCCACTGCGGTTGCTTGCGAGCGCCCTTGTTGATGGGCAGCGCGACATTCATGTGTTTTGCGAGCGTGATCGTGCCGATCGTGTATTTCGAATCGATCAGGTTCAGCAATGAAAGGTTGCGAATGAAAACTTCGCGAATGAACAGCACGGGCTGAAAGCGAATGTCGGACCGAAGCTCTTCATCGGAAGAGTACGTTGGAAACACTTCGGCGTCCGGGATCTTCTCCGCGCCCAGCTCCCTGGTGCGAAGCCACTGTTCCCCGAAGCGCTGCACGAATCCGTTCGAGCGATCGTTCCGGAGCATACGCTGAACCATGTATTTCACAACTGCCGGGTCAGAAAGTTGTCCCTCTGCCGCCGCATCGAACAGCAGTTCATCAGGCATGCTGCCCCAAAGAAAATAGGACAGGCGTGAGGCAAACGCGTACTGGTCGTCTGACCGGCTGACATGATACAGAAACAACGGCGAGACCAGCGCTGCTCGCAGGGAAGTCAGGATCGCCTCGTCGAATGACTGACCCTCAGTGCGTGCGGACTGGTAAAGCTTCTGATAGGAAGCGACTGTCCAATCATCCACGGGACGCCGGAACGCTCGGGGTAGGAAGCTTTTGAAGATTGCATCAGATGCCTGCTGTTCGGAGACACCCGGACCGGGTTTCGAGACGAAGACCCTGGCGCGCGACTTGTACTCTTTGGCTGCGAACCCGATCGCGAAGCCAGCCAGCTCCATGTACTTTTCCGAATGCAGTGGCGACAGGAACAGGGTTTCTGCGGCATTGTCGAAGCCCTCACCGCCCGCACCGTCCTCCGGCAATGCTCGCCCAATGTCCAGATGGATGTCGAGCAGATCGCGAATCGTCGCTGTGTATTCGTCGCGATTCAGCCGTCGGACCGGCGTGGGTCCAGGCACGGCGCCAGACCCGCAGATCGCTGCTTTGACGCTCCCCGCTGCCCATTCCGTGATGCCCGATCTCTCCTCAGCCGAGGGCATCGGCGCACCTTTCGGCGGCATCCCGGCATCCCGGACACGGGAGATCACACGCGTCCACCAGCTGGTTTCGGTACGAAACGTTGAGGGATCGGAGAGAGTGCGCGCATGAAAACCGCCGGCCGGGGACTTGCCCTGGTGGCAGCCTACACAGTACTGATTCAGGAACTTTTGACTGTTGTCAAAGGAGTAGCTGGGATCGGCCGAGAGTCGGGGTACCAAAACAATAAGAGCGTGGAGGAACAGCAGGTTTGCCGAACGACAAAGAAGAAGATGGTGCATCTCGAGACCGTCCGACGCCGCCAGTGTATCACCTTGCCCGCCGGACTCCCACCAGAAATCCCACACTCAAACTGATAGCGACAACCGGAAACAGCCTTCGCCAGTCGTTGAAAGAAATGAAGCGGGTTCCCTCTGGCGATAACTCGATTACCCCGGCCGGCATCGCCGACAAGCGGCCACCACCTCCACCGCCTGCTGCGGTCTGGTCAGCGTCCCGCTCCGGAGACTGCGCGCGATCCTGAGTTCCGCCACCCCCGCCAAAAGCATAGGAGACCCGGGCCACTGGAATGATAGTCCGGTTGCCTGCTGTGACTGGCTCCCCGAATACGTTCTTTACCGTGGCATTCGATTGGAGCCCTTCCCCGAGGGTCTTCAGGAGTTCTGGCACGTTCATATCGCCATTATCTGCCCCGAAGCCGGTCGAAGTCGCGGCGATCGCGCTTGGAAGGTTTGCCATCACGTAAGGCATCGAACGGTAGCGTTGCCTTGCGTTCCTCCGCGACCTTTAACCGCAGAACTTTGCTTTCCTCCGTCTCACGGTAGAGCGTCTGTGCAACTGCCGCCGGACCTCGCATGTCACTGACTACCAGAACTTCCACCTGGAAATCACCACCGGCGTTCTTCACTTGCAACATGTCGCCGGACCGCACCTCGCGCGAGGCCTTGATTGCGTGCCCGGCCACTTCAATCCTGCCAAGTTCACACGCCCGTGTGGCAAGAGCTCGCGTTTTAAAGAATCGAGCGGCCCAGAGCCATTTGTCCATTCGCACGCGGGTCATGTCTTATTCTCTTACCCGGAAAATCCGCAGTCTGCAGTTGATAGCGGTCCATTGCCCCAGCTCCGGAGCCTCCGTCCACCACTTCCGTCAATGCGGTCACACTGCAACGCTCCCGCCTCTGCTCATGGAAAAAGTAGTCTGTGCTGACCTCCGGGAGCACCTACAATAAGGTCGCCAAGCCACAGTCGGTTGTCGGAGGAAATGGTCTGGAAAGGTCCAGCCAAAAGCCGTTCCACGTAACTCTTTCAACTGCAGCCCTGGATCCGACAGCAGTCTCGAAAAAAACGCGGCGATTGTAGTGAGGACTCTTTGCATCTGCTTGTGCCTTGGTGCTCATCGGAGGCCCTTTCAACACCATTCGACCAGAAAGTTAGGCAGCGGCTCGCGAACGCTAATAATTCGCAACGGTGTCAACGTTCTGTAACGAGTCGATTTGTACGATTAGGTATTCAACACCATGCTTCAGAACTTTAGAATTCTCCTGCTATCACTGTCACTGGGTGTCGGTCTTTTCGCTCAGGTCGACCGTGCAACGCTAACTGGCACCGTGACGGATGGTTCCGCCGCCGCGATCGGCGAGGCAACCGTTCTGGCAGAGTCATCCACCTCCGGGCTCCGGCGCCAGGCATCCACCTCTGCCAGTGGCACGTACCAAATCCCAGGGCTTCCGGTAGGAAGCTACCGTCTCACGATTTCGAAGCCGGGGTTCAGTAGCGTGCAGTTCGAAACTGTGGTGTTAACAGTGGGCCTGACGCGGACCGTAGACGTGCAGCTTCAGGTCGGAACGGTCGCGACCGCTCTTGAGGTTG
>JACMLA010000325.1 GCA_014379815.1 Bryobacteraceae bacterium
CAGGTGGAGGAACGTTATCGCGCACTGTTTGCAGTCATGCAGGACGGACTTCTGATTGTCGACGATGAGGGAGTGTATATCGACCTCAACGATGCGTATGCGCGGCTGCTCCGATCCACGCGGGCCGAGCTGATCGGACGACATTTCGAGGAGTTCATGCCACCGGAACGGCTGGCCGATGCGTATGCTGCCTTCGAAGCCGTCAAACAGGGGCAGCCGGGGCTGCAGGAGTTTCCTCTCCGTGCCGTTGACGGAACTCTTGTCGAGTGTGAGTGGACCTGTCAGACGAATTTTGTGCCGGGCCTTACCCTGTGCACAGCGCGTGACATCACCCGCCGTAAGCAGACTGAGGCGATGCTGCGTGAGAGCAACGCCCGGTCCCGCATCCTGAGCGATTTGGGTGAGGCGCAGCGACGGCTGCTGAAGGCCATCACGGATAACGCGGCTGTAGGGATTCTGATCCTGAACGAGCGTCAGCAGTGCGTGTTTATGAACCCTGCGGCGGAGAAATTAACAGGTTACACGTATGACTACGTGCGTGGCAAATCAATGCACGATGTCATGCACCACAGTTACCCGGACGGCAGACCCTACCCCGTTTCCGAGTGCCCGATCAATCGCGCTTACCCCGAGAAAAACCAGGCACGCGGTGAGGAGGTATTTATTCATAAAGATGGCCACTTTTACCCGATCGCCTACACTGCAAGTCCAATCCGTGAGGCTGCGGGAATTGTGGGCACGATCGTCGAGATCGAGGACATTTCGCTGCGTAAGTCAGTGGAGCTGCGCAACGCTTTTCTCGTACGTCTCGACGATACAATCCGACCGCTGACCGATCCGGAGGAAATTACACAAACCGCGGCAACGTTGCTGGGCGAGCACCTTCAGGTGAACCGCTGCGCTTATGCGGACGTGGAGCCGGACGAGGATACGTTCAACCTCACGGGCGACTACAATTTCGAAGTCCCGAGCGTTGTGGGTCGCTACACTTTTACCCAGTTTGGGGCCGAGTGTTTGCGCGTATTGCGTCAAGGGGAGCCTTACGTGGTGGAGGACGCCGAGGCCGATCCACGCACTGACGAGGTCCGCGCATCTTACAGATTGATTCTGATGCGCTCCGTAATCTGCGTGTCGCTGCGGAAGGGCGGGCGATTTGTGGCAGCGATGGCGGTGCACCAGACCACTGCGCGGCGGTGGCGGCCGGAGGAGGTCGAAATGGTGCAGCAGGTTGCCAGTCGCTGTTGGGAATCGATTGAGCGTGCGCGCGTTGGCCGTGAACTCCGGAAACGGGAACAGCACTACCGGTTTCTCGCCGAGGTCATTCCCCAGATGGTATGGACGGCGAAGCCCGATGGGTCACTCGATTATGTGAGCAATCAGGGGTCGCAGTATTTCGGCGTTCGGCAGGAGTCGCTGATTGGCGCCGGATGGCTGGAGTGGGTTCATCCCGAGGATAAGGACCTGACAGTGGAGCGCTGGAAGCACTCCCTCGGCACGGGCGAGGCGTATGAGACCTCGTTCCGGCTCCGGCGGGCGAGCGATGGCGCGTGGCGCTGGCATTTGGTGCGGGCCCGACCGATGACCGATTCTGATGGACGAGTTCTGCAGTGGTTCGGGACCTGTACGGATATAGAGGATCAGAAAACGACCGAGGCGGAACTGGTGCGCGCGAACCTGGGCCTTGAGGAGTTTGCCTACATCGCAAGCCACGACTTACAGGAACCATTGCGTATGGTTACCTCTTACTCGCAGCTTTTAATCAGGCGGCTGGGGCCGCAGGCAGATCCGGAAATGCAGCGATTTGTGGAATTTGTCGAGACGGGTGTAACGCGGATGCGGACTTTGCTGCAGGATATGCTGTCTTACTCGCGCGCTGTTCACACGGCCGATGAAGCTGTGCCTCGTCATGCCAGCCTCGAGGCCGCACTTCAGCATGCGCTCTCGCTGGTCGAAAGCAGGGTAAGAGAAACGGAAACGACGATCCTCCACGGTGCACTACCCGTGGTGGCGGCGGAAGAGTTGCAGATGGCACACGTATTCCAGAATCTGCTCTCAAACGCAATGAAGTATTGCCGGCCGGGCCAGGTACCTGTTGTGAACATTTCGGCGGAGCAGCGCGACGGCACGTGGGTGATCTTAGTGCGCGACAACGGCATCGGGTTCGATCAGAAGTATGCGGAGCAGGTATTTGGTCTATTCAAGCGACTCCATCAGCGGGACGAGTACTCAGGCACAGGGCTTGGCCTGGCCATCTGCCGTCGTATCGTGGAGCGGTATGGCGGGCGCATCTGGGCTGAGTCTGAACCGGGCGTTGGGTCCACTTTCTTCTTCTGTCTTCCCTCCCCCGACTGACGGTCGCAATCTCTAACGCTCGCAGACGCAAGCACATACAGAACCACGACCGTAAGGAAGTGGGGGCATCAAAACCTTTCTCCGCGGCCTGCTAAAAATAGAACTTCAGGGCAAACTGCATAACCCGGGCCTGTACGGTATTCTGCGAGGCTGAACCGAAGTTGTAGAAGTTGCGATTATAGCGATTCACAAGGTCTGTGTAGACGCCAAGTGGACTTAGCACCTGCCCGACGGGCAGACCGGCATCCGGAGTACCGGACAGCCCTGCAGGATCCCGGCTGAGAATGGCATCCCACACCTGAGGCGTCAGGTTTGCGTATCGATTTGGCTGTCCAGGCAGGTTCTGCTGCAGGCTGCTGAACAAGCTGGTGCTGAATCCGGAGAATCCGTAGGATTTCGCATTGAGGACGTTGAACACCTCGACACGGAGCTGAAAGTAGCGATTTCGATTCTCAAAAGGATAGATACTTTTGAAGATACTGGCATCGAAGGTTCGAATCCACGGCAGCTGGAGTTGGCCGAAGTGACGCGATGCGTTACCGAAAGTCCCGGGCGCGGGACTGGTGAACGCGCGGGGATTTAAATACGGAGTACTGGCCGCGTTGGCAGGAGTCCATGCGGAGTTGAGTAGCGACTGACCCGCGACAACGTCCGGCCTTGGATTGGCCGTAAATGAGTTGGATGCGAAGCCAAGTTGGTTGTTGTTGCCAAGATCCAGAAACGCGGGCTGGCCGGTACTTATGCGTCCAAGACCGCTGATCTGGTATCCGCCGAGCAGGTGCTGGATCCAGCGCCCCTGATTCAGGAAGCGCTTGCCGCGACCGAACGGCAGTTCCCACAGGCCGTTGATATTGAGTACGTGCGGATAGTGGAACGATGAGACGGAGCGCTCACTGGTTCTTCCGAAAGAATTCAGCGGGTCATTTCTTCGTATCGTCTCAGCGCCGCTATCCTGGCCCGCGAGGTTACCGAAGTCGGGCTCGATCCCGCCGGAGGAATCGTCGATTGACTTGCTCCAGGTGTAGTTGACACGGTACTGCACTCCCGATGAGAACCGGCGCTCGAGCTCAGCTACAAAGGCGTGATAGATGGAACTGGACCCGGTCTCATCGAGGAGGATGATGCGGCCGGCGGAAGTTCCGTTGAAGCCAGGGAAGTTGCGCGATGCATCGAATGGGTTGGAGTTCACTTCGCGCGGAGCACTGAAAAGGTGTGTGCCTTTACTGCCTCGCCACCCCGCCGTGAGAACGTTATCGCCGAGGATCCGGGTCTGCAGCTCGAAACTGAAGTTCTGGATCATCGGAGTCTTGAAGTTCTGGCCGAAGACGAATCCGGTTTGCGCGTAGCGGCGATCCTGAAGGTTAACGCCGTCCACCTGTTTACCGACATCCCGTGGGTGGATTGTTCCATCGCCCGTGATAGCGAACAGCGTGGGGTCAGGCTGATAGACGACATTGTTGTAGCCGAACTGGGCCGGCACGTTGGGATCGCAAATAGCGAGTCCGCAGCCGCCGACATTGGAGGGGTTGAAGATGTCCGTAGTGCCATACGCGACGTTGAGCTGACGGTGCGCGTCCGCTTTACCACCAAGGTTGGGAAAAGGCACACGATTGCGTCCGGTCAGGATCGAGTGAGTGATGCCGTAGCCGCCGCGGATGACGAGGCCTTTGGCAAACTTAGGCTGCCACGCGAATGAGAATCGGGGTTCAAAGTCTTTGTACTGTGGCGGCGTCAGATAGCGGGAACGCCCGTCGAAGCCGGAAAATTCGAAGACGGGCGCCGGCTGATTGTTCGCAAACGGGTTGGCCTCCAGCCGTGACAGGTTAAGCTGGCCTTGGCGATTGAACTTCTCCCAGCGGGGTGACTGGTATTGATGCCGGATACCTATGTTAAAGGTCAAGTCAGGTCGCACCTTCCAGTCGTCCTGAATATAGCTTCCAAGGTTCCACCAGCGGTAATAGTAGGGTTGGGCTACGTTCTCATACGCAAACAGAGAGTTTGGCGTGCCAAGCAGGAACGAGCCAAAGTTATCACCTGTTCGCGCGGTGGCATTTCGGCAGTCGGATGGCAGTGGTGTCGGCGCGCCTGGGGCGCCG
The DNA here is from genome assembly GCA_014379815.1 of Bryobacteraceae bacterium. Next base: position 4,449 of record JACMLA010000325.1, read on the forward strand.
CACCCAACGGCGTCACCGTTGGTTGTACCACCGCTGAAGTTCCACCGCCCGCCCGCCAGATAGCCATATCCGGGAGCAGCAGCATTGCTCTGTTGCAAACCTGCAAGAACGCCAACGCGCAGGGTATGGCCTCGCACGGTCCAGTTGAGGTCGTTGCTAAGTGTGTAGCTGTGCTCAGTGTTGCGGCCGACGTTCTGTATGCCATTCATTCCCAGTCGCCCGAAGCCAATCTGATTTCCGGCAGGACCGCCGTTGCTGTAAAAGTCTCCGATACCGAAG
>JACMLA010000326.1 GCA_014379815.1 Bryobacteraceae bacterium
GCCTGTATAGCCGAGGCTCTTACGACCTGCATCGGAAAGATAATAGGCATCGATAGCGGTTCGTTTGAAGATCACGAAGAACCGCTCCGCCTCAGTCTCCGGCTTCATTTCCTTCGCAGCCAGGGCTGTCACGCGCTGTGTGGCCTCTTCCAGTTTTGCTGCACCCAGGTCGCTGCCGACTGCCTTCAGGCCGGCGATCCAGAGGTTGCGAAGATTGTCGTCACCGTACTTGAGGGTCGTGTCGATGTACCTCGCCGTACCCGCTTCATGGGCGCCCGGAGCGTGCTCGTCGGCGGGCAACAGAACCTCGAGCATTCGCTGCAGAGTGCGATACGCGTCGGCGGAAAGTACGCGTGGTTCGTAGTCTCCCACCGGTGTGGCGGGTGTTGGGTGCTGATGTTGCGCCGCGGCGGCTCCCGATCCGACAACACCGGCTCCGATGATGCGAAACAGTTCACGACGATCAACTGACATAGCTTGCTAAACCTCCTTCTTCCGCAGCTTGTCCGCCAGGTGATCGGACATCCGCCAGGAGAGTGTGATGTTGGTCAGTGTAGGATTCTTTTCCGGATACGCTGCAAACACCGAGGCATCTCCGATGAACAGATTCGGGATGTCATGGGTTTGTGAGGACGTGTTGACCACGGACTTCTTCGGGTCCGTTCCCATTTTGGTTGTGCCGACCCAGTGATTCTGATCGATGACTAAATTGCTCGCGGTGATCTCACCCGGGGTCGAGTGGACACGGCCCCCTGCGGCCCGTATGATCTCTTGCGATACCTGGACCATGTCACGCGCCATCGCAAGATCGCTGTCCTCGTAGTGAAGATGAATTCTGGGCAGAGGCAAGCCGAAGCTGTCCTTACGCTCCCAGTCGAGGTCGACGAACTTACGCGAGGAAACCAGAAGAGAACCCTGCATGTTCATGCCGGCATGGCAGGTGTTCCACTCGCGAATCTGCTCTTTGAGATTCTTACCGATCCCGGGCGCGTGCCGTATGCCGAGACGCGTGGGATGAACTCCCGATCCGCATTGCACCTGGTAAGTGCCCTCGAAATTCGGATTTGGCTTATTCCAGTACATGCCAGTCAGAAGACCGTGATAGTAGTCGGTGCCATCGTCATTCGATGCATCACGACCATGCAACTCCGGGAACATGCCGACGACAGTTACTCCGAAGTGACTTGTCAGATGCTTCCCGACCTGACCGCTGGAGTTTGCCAAACCATTCGGAAATCGCGACGTCCGGTTCGCAAGCAGGTGACGTGCCGTCTCAACAGCGGAACAGGCAAGTACGAGGACCTTACATTGCAGTTCTCCGGACTTTCCGGAGTTGTCCACGTATTCGAGGCCCTTAACTCTGGCTTCGTCCCGATCCATGACGATGCGGGTCATCATCGTCTGCAAGAACAGAGTCAGATTGCCAGTCTTCTGCGCGGCGGGAATCGCGGTGTTAGCGGATGTGTATTTGGAGTCGACTTCGCAGCCTTGCATGCAATGACCGCAATAGTGACAAACGGTCCGGCCAGACGCGTGGGGCTCGGTTGGGATCGCTTTGCGGATGCCAACGAAGTCCATCTCGCGACCTTTTCGTTTGAGTACGGAGACGCCGCGCTTCAGCATCTGCTCGCCGCAACGCAAGGCGACAGGCTTCTGGAACTCGCCATCGGGCATGTTCGAAAGGCCGTCTTTTTCGCCATACACCGCCATAAAACGCTCGGCACGGCTGTAGTAGGGCGCGATCTCGTCGTAGGAGACGGGCCACTGCTTATAGTCGAGAGGCCCAAACCGAAGGCTGTGTCCGGCCCAGCAGAGCGAGCGTCCACCCAGTGCGCGGAGCTGTCCATGGCGTGGATTATCGCCAACTGGTGTGAAGTGACCGCGTTCCTGATAATCGGCGAACAGGCCAGGGATTGGCCCGTTGAAGCCGGCATTCAGGCGCGGTTCCAGCTTGGCGTAAGGGTTTACGTGGGCACCGAAGTCAACGCCTGCCCTGAGTCGTTTGCCCCGTTCCACAAGGGCGACTTTAAGACCAGCTTTAGTGAGGGCGTACGCTGCGATTCCGCCGCCTGGGCCTGTGCCGACAATGCACACGTCGAATACTGGATTTGCCATTGGCTCTGCGCACTACTTTCTCACAAAAGTGGAGTGGCTGACAGAACACGCGGCTCAGGGAAGGATTTTCCCGGAGCCTCGCGATAGAAGTCTAGAGAATGCTTTCGCTGTAGTTTTCGAGTACGGTTTTCACCTTGCTGACGAACTGATCTGCGAGTGCTCCATCGATCAGGCGATGGTCAAACGTAAGTGCGAGGTGTGCGATAGAGCGGATAGCGATGGCATCGTCGATGACCACCGGAGTTTTCTCCACCGCGCCGACGCCCAGTATGGCGACCTGAGGCTGGTTGATGACCGGCGTGGCGAAGATGCTCCCAAAACTGCCGAAGTTGGTAATGGAGAACGTACCGCCCGCAACCTCATCCGGCTTCAGTTGGCGCGAGCGGGCCCGGGCGGCAAGATCGACGATGGAGCGCTGCAGACCGACCACGTTCTTCTCATCCGCGTTGCGAATGATAGGGACGATAAGGCCGGATCCGCCATCCAGCGCGACAGCGATTCCGAGGTTGATTTCATTGTGATAGATCACGTTGTTCCCATCGATCGAGGCATTCACGATAGGAAACGCACGGAGTGCTTCGGCGGCAGCGCGGACCACAAAAGGCAGGAAGGTGAGCGAGAA
>JACMLA010000327.1 GCA_014379815.1 Bryobacteraceae bacterium
CCAGCTTTGATTGAATGTGAGCCGCGAATGATCGAGAGATTATCCTGAATCTGATAAATGTTATTGCGCCGGTATTGCGGCAGGTTAACCGCAAGGCCGAGACCGGTGCGCGTGGCATCTGCGTTGAATCCAGTCAGACCCAGCGAAGTCACCTGGATGGCTGGAATGCGTTCCGCTATCTCCGGATTCGAGGCATTGGTGACACTGGCAAATCGGGAATAGCCGAAGCGGACTTCATTAAACAGGCCCGCGGTAAACGTTGAATTGAGGAACGCCATAGCGGACTGGCGCCGGGTTGGAATAGCACTCGTCAGTCCCTGCGGAGTCGCCTGACCGGTGCCATTAGAAATTGCACCATCGTACAGATACCGGCCGCCAAGCATGTGCTTCTCGGTAAGCTTGTGATCTACGCGACCTGAGTTTTGCCAGTTGTCGAACCTGATACTTGAGGAGCCGGTCAAAGTGCCGAGAGGGATCAGAGCAGATCGTCCATTGAAGGATATAGTCTCCGAAGAGCCTGTTGGCACCTGCGCAGCGGGGAGATTTTCCAGCAAAGCGCGTACAGTCACCTGATTGCCGGCGATGGATTGCAGCAATTGCCTGCCTTCTTCTGTCGGCGCGCCCCGTATTTCGCTGCCACTTCCCAGACGACGATCCGTCCAGCGAAGTAATGAGCCGAAGAAGAAGGTCCGGTCCTTTACTACGGGTCCGCCAATCGTACCGCCAAACTGGTTCTCTATGCGAAAAGGTGCGCTTTGAAAGCGTCTGTCAGAGACACCAAGCACTTCGTCCTGGTTATTCCGGGCATTCAATTTCTGATTGTTGTGAAACCAGAAAGCGCTTCCATGAAACGCATTGGTACCGCTCTTGGTGACAATGTTGATTACCGAGCCAGCGGCGCGGCCATACTCGGCATTGAATTGGTTGGTAATTACCCGGAATTCAGCAACCAAATCCTGATTGTTCAATCCCTGCCCCAGCCCTGTGACGCTGGGGTCATTCACGTCCTGGCCGTCCAGCATGAAGTTGTTGGAGCGCACACGCATTCCATTGACTGCGAAGCTGGTTGCTCCCGTCTCAGTGCCCGTATTTCCTCCGGCGGCAAAAGATTGCTGCCCCTGAGAAAGCTGACTGACACCGGGTACATTCAGCGCCAGATTGATGATGTTGCGATTGGGGGAAAAGGGAACTTCCGAGATCCTTTTTGTGTCGAAGTTGGTGCTGATCTCAGCGCTGGTCGTATTGATCAAGGGTGCGTCGGCGGAGACGCTGATGGTCTCTGAGGTGCCCGCGACCTGCATGCTCACCGACACATCCGCCTGTTGATTTAGCCGCAACGTAATCGGGCGCTGAATGTATTTGGCGAACCCGGATTTCTCGACGATCAGCTCATAGTTCCCCGAGGGCAGAAGAGGAACCCGGAACGTACCATCTGAACTACTCTGCGTGTCGCGCGAGATGTTAGTTTCCAGATTGCGTACAGTGACTTTAGCTTCGGCAACGGCGGCTCCACTGGCATCGCGAACGGTGCCAAGGACGTCACCCGTTGTCGTTTGTGAAAATGCAGGTGCGACTGCTAGCAGCATCAGCGCAGCAGCGAGAAGTCTGTTTGACATGATGTCCCCTGAAAGAACGTTTTGCTGAGTAATACACGGGTACAGGCGTTACGTTACGCAAGCCCGCGCTGTTCTCGACAGATTACCAAATTTTATTGTCAGCATGCTCCCACTCAACGATTTGAAACGATTGGCACCGGAAGTGCGCAGCGAAGTTGCGGCAGCGGTGCAGCGAGTCCTGGATCACGGCTGGTATGTCCTTGGACCCGAACTGGAAGCGTTTGAGAACGAATTCGCGAGCTACACAGGCGCCCGGTTTTGCATTGGAGTCGGCAACGGCACCGATGCTCTGGAACTGGCTTTGCGAGCCACAGGAGTCCGCCCCGGAAGCCGGGTCGCCACGATAGCCTCAGCTGGAATGTATGCCACGACGGCGATCCTTGCCTGCGGAGCGATCCCCGTATGGATCGATGTCCAGCCGGGTACCAGTCACATGAACCTGGAGCAGCTTTCGACAGCCCGCCCCGATCTGCAGGCGGTCGTTGCGACCCACTTGTACGGCCAGATGGAGCCGATGCCTGAGGTCCTGGATGCCGCAGGCAGTGTTCCTGTAATCGAGGATTGCGCGCAGGCCCATGGGGCGTCATTGCAGGGACGGCAAGCTGGGACCTGGGGAATCGCAGGCTGCTTCAGCTTTTATCCGACGAAGAATCTCGGGGCTTTCGGCGATGGCGGTGCTGTTATAACATCCGATGCTGAGATTGCCGGTACGATACGCGCTCTTAGGCAGTATGGCTGGACGGCAAAGTACGCGTCTTCCGTTCAAGGAGGCAGAAACAGCCGGCTGGACGAAATGCAGGCTGCAGTTCTGCGGGCTAAGCTACCTTATCTTGATCGCTGGAATCAGCGCCGGCGCGAGATTGCGGAGGCGTACGGTCTGGTAGAGCGACCTTC
>JACMLA010000328.1 GCA_014379815.1 Bryobacteraceae bacterium
CGAAGAACTTGCCGATGGAGTTGAGGTAGGCGGTGTCGGTGAAGTCGCCTCCGCGCATTGCGTTGGTCGGCACGATGGCTCGCAGAAGGCCGCTGTCGAGGGTCTGCTTGAAGTACTCAAAGCCCGCGAAGAAGAAGAGCTTGTCGCGGTTGCGATTGAAGCCGGTGCCTGGGATGATGACGGGGCCGCTGAGATTCCCACCGGGGAAGAAGTACTTGTTCTGAGGCCTCGCGATTCCCAGCTTGTTGTTGTACCAGTCATTGGAATTCATCGAGTGGTGGCGGGCATACAGGTAACCCGTGCCGTGGAAATCGCGGCCACCGCTTTTGGTGATTGTGCTGATCACGACCGGACCTTTGTAATTCTCGGCGGAGAAGTTAGAGGTCTGGACCTTCAGCTCCGAGATCATGTCGGGGTTGGGATTCACAGGGGTGGCGCAGTTACAGCCGGGGTCGGCGGTGTAGGCTCCATCGGCGGTAATCTCGAGAGCGCTGGTGGGCGTACCGTTGGCGGAATAGTTACCGATGGCGCTTTGCTTGCCGCCATCGCCATTGCCGTTGATTCCCATGTTCTCGCCGTTCCAACCGGGCCGGTTAGTTACGCCTGCGGTGGGCGTCATGCCGGGGATGATCTTGATGAACTCGGCGGCGCTGCGGCTGACGATGGCCACGTTCTGCAACTGCTGGGTGGTGATGACGACGCTCTTTTCGCCGGAGTCTACAGGGGTGAGCTGCTCAAGGACGTCGGTGACCTTCACCTCGGTTCCCGTGGCGCCGACTTCCAGGGTGATGTTGGGAAGTGAGCGAACATCGCCGGGATTGAAGGAAATGCGCTCCAACTTGTAGTTGCTGAATCCAGGCGCCTCGACGGTGACTGAGTAGGTGCCAGGGAAGATGCCGTTGATGGAGAAGTAACCCTCGCCGTTGGTGGTAGCACGGCGCGAGTCACCGGATGCGTTGTTACTGAGGGTGACTTTCGCGTTCGGAATGACAGCTCCGGACTTGTCGGCGACGATGCCGGTGAAGGACGAGTTGACGGTCTGACTGAACGCAGACTGCGTTAACAATAGCGGCGTCAACAGGAGCATTAGGGAACAGAGGACGGAAAACGGTGCGCTCTGTCGGAATCGAGACATGGAACCCCCAGGTGAATACACGGCAGGCGTGAAAGCACGGCCTTGCTGCTGGTTCGCTACTTTATTCCCTCTAGCAGGAAAGTATCAAGTGGCTTGCGGGGGCTAAAGAGGTTATGACTTTAGAGGCTTGGGTTCGAGGGTAGTTAAGTGCTAATGGTGTGAACGGTTTAGATAGAGGTTAACGGAGTCGTTCCAGGCAGTTAACGCGGAGTTGAACGTTTAGGCCGATGCTGATATGATCCTCATCGGCAAAGAGTTATGGAAGTTAGTGCGGGAAGCCCGACGCCGGCTCGTCAGGATTCTGCGACCGAGCGGGACGCCCTGAAACGGGTCCTGGAGTCTGGTGTGCTGGAACGCGCACCGAATCTTGAGCACATCCTGCGATACGTTTGTGGCAAGTTTTTTGAAGGTCGCATCGACGAGGTTAAGGAATACAACATAGCGGTAGACGCACTTGGGCGGGGACCCGGATTCGATCAGAAGAAAGATTCGATTGTGCGGGTGGAAGCGCACCGGCTGAGGAAGAGGCTGGCTGCGTATTACGCCGGCGTGGGCAGTAACGATCCGCTGGAGATCGTGATTCCTCCCGGAACGTATGTTCCGACATTTGCTCTGCGGAGCAACGCGATTCAGGATGTTTTGCCCGCTGCAATCACGGCGGAGGTTCCGGACCAGCCTCCAGCTTCAGCAGGGATGCGCTTCCCCTGGTTCTGGGTTGCGGCGCTGGCCGGCTTCGCAGGGATTGCCGCATTCGTCTTTCTGCGACCTGCCGCGCACGCGGTACCTGTTCCTGCACCTCTTGCGCGCGTGGACGCAGTCCAGATTGTGGCTGGTGCCAATCGCGAGGGAATACGGATTCTGGCGGGTTCGGACCGGGAGCGAACTCTCGACCACCTTGGAAATTCGTGGCTGGCGGATCAGTTTGTAACCGGGGGAGATGTCCGCACCAGCGCACAGAGGATGATCTTCCGGACTCCTGACCCCTCGCTATATTTGACGAGGCGCGAGGGGAATTTCAGCTACGCGATACCAGTCAGGCCGGGGTTTCACGAAGTACGCCTGCATTTCGCCGAGACCGTTTTTGGCGAAGGCAATTCGGCGAGCGGGGGCGAGACGAGCAGGATCTTTGCTGTGAAGGTGAACGAGCAGCCCGATCCGGAAGTGGTGGACGTGATTTCCAACGCAGCGGGTGCGAATGTCGCGTGGACCCGGGTATTCCGGGGCATATCTCCGGCGGCAGATGGCAAGATCCACATACGCTTCAGTTCCCATCTGAAGGAACAGGCTTTTGTGAACGGTATTGAGATTCTTCCGTCTCCGGACCGGCGCGCTTTACCTGTCCGGGTGCTCGCGGCATCCACGCCATACATCGATCAGAAACGGCAGAGATGGAATCCGGATGAGTATTTCATCGGGGGCCAGACCATTATGCGGCACGAGCCCATTCATGGCGCGGTGGATCCTGAGTTGTTTCGGGGTGAGAGGTACGGGAATTTCAATTATTCGCTGCCTGTCGATCCTGGGAGTCGCTATACGGTCAATTTGTACTTCGCGGAAACGTACTTCGGCCCGAACCGGCCGGGTGGAGACATTGCGGAGGCCCGCCTCTTCGATGTGTACTGTGGGGGCAGGAGTCTTTTGCACCGCTTCGACCTCTTGAAAGAGGCGGGTGGCCCACTCCGCGGTTTGGTGAAAAGCTTCCACGGACTGGAGCCGAATGCTCAGGGTCAGCTGCTGCTGCATTTCGTACCGATCCGGAATTATGCGGTGATTAATGCAATTGAGGTGATTGACGAGGGCAGATAGGTTTATCGTTGTGGGTACCGATGGTGCGTTCACTAAGGTAAACAGCAGATGCTATTGAAGATCAGGTCTTTGCCTAAACGTCGTTTGCAAGTCTTGAATGCCTTTTGCTTACTGACGCTTCTGTGGGTTCGGGTCGGTAACGCCACCGAAGTACCCTGTCCACTAAAAATATCAGTGCTGGACTATACCCGTTCGATGATCCCAGGCGCGGACATAGAAGTTTCAGAGCTCGGTAATCCCGACAAATCAGCTACCGGTCGATCACGATCTGACGGTACTTTCTGCTTTGCCGGGTTGGGTGTAGGCAGCTTTCGCGTTCGTATCATCATGGCGGGTTTCCTTTCGTCTGTCTTCTATCCCATCGAGGTGGTTGCTGGCAAGGCAAACGGAATCTCGCTGATGGTGCCGTTTGGCTTCGGTTTAGTCCATAGTTTCGACTCAACCGGCGTAGTATCAGGCGTGATTTTGAAAGCAAACGAGTTGGTTAGGGACACCGAGGTATGCTGGACGCGAAAGGACGCAAGAGAGAAGCCTGACACTGTTCCGTCTTGCGTCAAAACCGATTTCAAAGGTTTCTAC
>JACMLA010000329.1 GCA_014379815.1 Bryobacteraceae bacterium
AGGTGATCAGGCCTTTTTCGAGGAACAGGTTTGCCAGATCGGCCCCGTACTCCGGCTTGCCGAATCCGGAGTTGCGAAGATCCAGAATCAGCTTCTTCGCACCCTGCTTCTGTAAAGCGTCCGCCTGCGTCTGGACTTCCTTAACACGGCCTTCCACGAGAGCGGGCAACTGAATCAGGCCGATTCCATCCGGGAGCAACTTAGAAGTCACAGACGGGTACTTAGTGACCCCTCGAGTTAAAGACACCTTCTGAGGATCCGGTTTACGAACGCGGAGCACTGAGACGTCTACCGTAGTATTCGGGTCCCCGGTCAGCAGCATTTCCGCGTAAGCCAGAGGCATGTCCCGGGTGCCGACTCCGCCGATCGATTCGAGCATGTCGCCTGTGGTCAGACCGGCTTTCCACGCAGAGGAGCCAGGGACGACATCGACGATTCCGACATAACCGAAGCGGCGGGACAGGATCATCCCGACTCCCGGCTTCTTCGATTCCTGAGATTTCTGGTACTGCTTATACTGGTCGGCGCTGAGATAACTGGCGAACGGATCGATGGCTTCGAGCATGCCGTTCATGGCCCCGAGAGTCACGTTCTTGATGTCGGGCTCTTCGACGTACTCGCTCTTGATGCGCGAGAGCACGTCGGTATAGACCTGCAGATGCCGGTATGCGTCATCGGGCGAGGAGGCGCTGGTACCTGCGGCGGCACCCAGCAGAAGGAAGACAACCAGAACGGTGGAGGATGTGACGACTGCGAGCTTGAAGCGACTGTTCATCGAATACGCCTTTTGTAGATTGGACTGTCCGGCGGCGACGCCTTATTCTAACAGACGTATTTCGCGGAAGTTCCGTCCATTAACCTGATTCCTTCATTTAAGATGCAGGGCCATGGCGTTGGGTTGCGCGGGCGACACGTTACCCGGACTGGCCACCCGGGCTGCCTGAAATGCGGGGTGGTGCCTGAGCGTTCGCCCGATGCCGGCAGACCGTCATTCGCGGCAATCTGACATCAGGAGATTTCATGAGCACTTTAGAAGAGCTTTCCGATGCCCTGGTGCAAGCCACGAACACGGCCTCTCATTATGTGGTGTCGGTGAGCGGTGGTACCCGTTTCGGCGCGAGTGGTGTGGTCTGGCAGCCGGGGGTTGCCGTGACTACCCGGAGTACGCTGCGGCGGGACGACAACCTGCGGGTTACCCTTCCCGATGGAGCAACGGTTCCCGCCACGATAGCTGGCCACGACCCTGGTACCGACCTGGCAGTTCTGCGCTTTGAAGGAACGACAGGTACGCGGAGCAATCTGGCGGACTCTACGAAACCAGGTCAGGTTGTGCTGGCAGTCGGGAGATCGGAGAATACCGGGCTGAATGTCGCGATGGGCGTGATCAGCGCTGTGGGGAAACCCTGGCAGACGTGGCAAGGCGGCAGGATCGATGCGTACCTGCGGCTCGATATCAATTTGTATCCGGGCGGTTCCGGGGCAGCGGTTGTCACGACAGGTGGCGAACTGCTTGGGATTGCCAGCGGATCTTTGTCACGCATCGCGCCGGTGTCCATTCCGGCGGCAACGATAGAACGCGTGGTGGGTCAGATTCTGGCGAGAGGCAGGGTTGCGAGGCCGTGGATTGGAGTCGCGGTTCAGCCAGTGCCGATCCCCTCGACCCTTGCTGAGGCGGCGCAGTCGGTGTCGCACGGACTGATCGTGCTGGGCGCCGATGCGGAGACTCCGGCGGGAAAAGCAGGCGTCCTTGTGGGTGACATTCTCCTGTCGGTCGGCGGAGTTCCGGTCCGGGACCCGATGGATTTGCGGGCAGCACTGGCGCAGCACATGGCTGGAGAGACGATTCAGTTAACTCTGTTGCGAGGCGGAGAACGCCGCGAGTTGAGCGTTACGCTTGGCGAGCGTACAGGGAGGCACTAAGTGTTTCGTTGGTGGAGAGCGGTACAGGCCACAGGGCGGGCCGCTTGATCCGTGTAAGCGTTGCCGGGCCGGAGAACATGTTGCGGACGGGGCTGGAAACGCTCGTCCGCGCACAGCCAGATATGGATCTGATCTCGGTCGCGGATTCCATTTCCGAAGTTGCGGACAGCGATGTGCTGATCGCGCTTGGGTTCGACCTGGAATCTCTCGATGGCCTGCTGCCCGGAGCTGTGGTCCTGATCTGGCCACAGGTGGAAGTGTCCGCCCTGCGAAGTGCGTTGAAGGCCGGTGTCCGCGGCGTGTTGCCGCAGGACTGTACGTCGGCGGAACTCACGGCCACTATTCAGGCTGCGGCTGCCGGCCTTACAGTGTTGAGGTCATCCGATATCGAGTTGCTATCCTTCCCTGCTCCGGAACCAGTGCGTGCGGTAAGCGGGAAAGTCGCGATCAGCCCTCGGGAACTGGAAGTGCTGCGACTGCTGGCCGACGGACTTGCTAATAAGGAAATCGGATACCGACTTGGGATCTCCGAGCACACGGTCAAATTCCATGTGAATTCGATTCTGACGAGGCTCGACGCATCGAGCCGTGCAGAAGCGGTTGCTATCGGTATGCGTCAGGGCTTGATTCTGCTGTAAGGTGCCCTGACGCACTCTGTTTTGACACAGAGGCCAACTGTTGCCTGGAGAACCTCCCCCTGCACCGAAGCTAGGAATTTCTGCCCGTTCCTTTTACCGCTCTTCGAGGTGCTTGATGCGCACTTCGAGGAGACCTTGTTCGGCACGCCAGAGCTCTTTCAGCTCGTCCAGTCGTTTATCAACGGCGTTGAAACGTGAGGCGATCGATCCTTCGATGGCATTGAATCGGTGTGTAAAGCCTTCAAAGCGGGCGTCCATCTTTCCTTCGAGTGCGCCAACTTTGGCGTTTACGTATGCCATGAGCAATGCGATTATCAAAGCGGCTGAGCCGAATTGTGATCCGATGAGTGTGAGTAGCTGAGAGTCCGTCATTGCTGCTGCCTTCTTCCCTGTCCCAGACGGCATTAGGGGCAAAGCAAACCCCGCATTCGTTATTGTCCTACGGATTCGCCGTACCCTGCTTTTTCACCGCTGCCAGCAACTAAT
>JACMLA010000330.1 GCA_014379815.1 Bryobacteraceae bacterium
ACTTCCCTTCGAGTTTCCGAATCGCCATATCCCTACCATGAAGCCCGGCAAACAGGGCTTTGACAGTGAGCGCACGCGTGGGCTCGGCGGCAAAACGATGCTGTGGAATGCGGTTGCGTGGAGGCAATCGCAGCGGGACTTCAAGGGCAAGGATCACGATGACGGTGCGGGTGAGAACTGGCCCATCAACTATAGCGATCTCGCACCCTGGTACACGACCATCGAACGCGAAGTCGGCGTATGTGGCAATCGCGACGGTCTCGAGGATTTACCCGATGGCGAGTTCCTTCCCGCAGCTCCCTTGCGCTGCAGCGATGAGATCGTACGTAAGGGAGCGGCCAAACTTGGTGTCGAGGTAATCGCCGTTCGCAAGGCAACCCGGACCGTCGCCTCGAAGGGTCGCCCAGCGTGCCACTATTGCGGCAACTGCATGGCAGGCTGCGATGTGGTTGCCAAGTACAACTCCTACGATGTCCACATGATGCCGGAAGCCCGCGCGGGCAAGCCTATCGAGTTCTTTCCGGATTCAATCGTCCGTGAAGTCAGTGTTAGCGATGAGAACCGGGTTACCGGGGTCAAATTTCTGAACCGGACAACGCTGGCTGAAGGCGAAGTCAAAGGTCGCATAGTTGTGGTTTCGTGTGCCTGCGTTCAGAGTGTTTCCCTGCTGCTGATGTCCCAGAGCCGCCTGTATCCCTCGGGACTGGGCAACTCCAGCGGGCACTTGGGTAAGCACTTTATCCCCCACTTTACCGGCGGAGTGCAGTGCTTCCTGGAGCAGCTGATCGGCAAGCCCGGGAATAATGACGAGGGCTTCCTCGATCACGCTTATGTGCCTTCGTTCATGCATGCGCGGAAACGTGATTACGCGCGAAGCTTTGGCGTGCAATTCAACTATCAGAACCGGCGCTCGGTAGGCTGGGCACGCAACGTCAGGGGATTCGGCAAGGCATACAAGGAGGCAGTCGCGGAGCGGTACCCGGCGTTCCTGACGTTCTCTCCTTACGGCGAGATGCTCCCAAACAAGGACAGTTTCGTAGACCTGTCGCCGGATCAGAAAGACAAGTTTGGCTTGCCCGCAGCCCGTCGGCACGTGCACTACAGTGACAACGACCGGAAGATCTTCGACGACATGACTATGTGGTCGGTCGATATTCTCAAGTCCTCGGGTGCGGAGATTCTTACGGTCAGCAAACAGCCTGCGACCAACCATGAGCTTGGCGGGTGCCGGATGGGAACCGATCCGAAGACGTCTGTGATGAACTCCGATTGCCGTAGTCATGACGTCCCGAACCTGTATGTGGTCGATGGCAGCGTGTTTCCTTCCGCATCGGAGAAGAATCCCACGCACACCATCATGGCGCTGGCTGCACGCACCGCGGACAACATCGCGGGTCGGCTGAAACGCGGGGAGGTCTAGATGTCCGAAGATCGCAGAGACGCGCTGAAGATTATCGGAGCCATTGGCGCAACTTGCGCGTTTCCCTTCTCCGCGGATGAACTGTGGGGCCAGACTTCGCCACAGCCCAGCGGGCAGCGCTTCTTCTCTTCCGAAGACCTGAAACTGGTTTCCCGCCTTTGCAATCTCATCATTCCGGACACCAATACACCCGGAGCAGCAGCATCGGGAGTACCGGCGTACATCGAGTCGGTGGTCAATGAGAAGGCCTTCCGGACGGGCTCAACCGCGCTGGATGAGCTGGCAAATAAGCGGAACGGAAAGCCCTTCCTGGCCCTCACAGAAGACCAGCAGATTGCTCTGTTAACTCCCCTTTGCGATGCGGTCGACAATGAGACTGCGAAGACAGACGCGGAGCTGTTTTTCGGCATGATGAAGAAGCTCACCGCGGACGGCTACTTTACTTCTAAAGTTGGGCTGATGCAAACGCTCGGGTATTCAGGCAACCACGTGATGTCGGAGTTCACTGGCTGCGTACACGAACACTAACGCTAACCGCCGTTTACCTTGCGCTGATACTGGTTTCCAATCTGGCCCGGCGGGAACGTAAACCTGGACCAGACCAGCACATTGTCACTGTTGAGGGTGTGCGGATGGCCTATCGCGACAGTGCCCCTGAATCCACCCGGCCCGTAGTCTTTCTGATCCACGGAAGCCCAGGTGATGGAGCGATTCTTGGCAGACTTTCCGGCCTGATCTCGCCCAATTTCCGCGTCATCCTCCCGGATCTTCCGGGCTTCGGCGGATCTACCCACAACCTGCCGGATTATTCTTTCGTGGCTCACGCCCGGTACATGGCCGCCATGATGGAACAGCTGAAAATCCGGCGAGCACAGTTTGTCGGCTTCAGCATGGGAGGCGGTGTAATTTTATCGCTGCAGAACCTCACGCCGCAGAGGGTGCAATCGCTGGTGCTGCTCTCCGCTATCGGGGATCAGCAATTCGAAATGACAGGAAACTACCATCTCAATCACGCCATCCACGGGCTGCAACTCGGAGCGCTTTGGTTGATCTACAACGTCACGCCCCACTTTGGATTGCTGGATCAAGTGATCTTCGACGTACCGTACGCCCGGAACTTCTACGACTCCGATCAAAGACCCTTACGGGGCATTCTGGAGAAGTATCGTGGTCCGCTGCTGATCCTGCATGGATCAAGGGATCCGCTGGTCGATGCAAGGGCAGCGGAAGAGCATCACCGACTCGTCCCGGGAAGCAAGCTCGTCATGTACGACGACGATCACTTCATGTCGTTCCTGCATCCGGAGGCCCTCACAGTCCCGTTGAACGAGTTCCTCCTGACTAACGCTCAGTAAGTGCAGCGACCGCCGCTTGCGTCGTAGGTCTGTCCCGTAACAAAGGAGCAGTCCGGGCTGGCAAGAAAGTGGACCACAGCCGCGATCTCTTCGACCGTGCCAGTGCGTCGCATGGGAATCTTTGCGGTCATGTAACCGACCTGCTCTTCGGTGAGTTGCTCGAGTATCCGGGTCCGGACGACCGCCGGGGAAACAGCGTTGACACAGATTCCTTCTGTGGCGACTTCCTTGGCAATCGACTTGGTGAATCCAATCACTGCGGCCTTGGTAGCCGAGTAGGCACACATGTTGGGATTGCCCTCCTTGCCTGCAACAGACGCGATGTTGACGATCCGGCCGTAACGCTGTTCGCGCATCTTGCCGATCACAGCGCGGGAGCACAGGAAGACGCCGGTCATGTTGACCCGAAAGATCTGGTCCCATTCGGACAGTGTCTGCTCCCAGAGCGGCGCGGACCGGCCCCCGATTCCAGCAATATTAACCAGGAAGTCGAGTCGGCCAAATCGCGCGACAAAGGCGGTTAACCCGTTAGCGACACAGGCGTCGTCGGCTACGGCGCAC
>JACMLA010000331.1 GCA_014379815.1 Bryobacteraceae bacterium
ACCCGATACAATCCTTGCTTGGTACCGCAGGCTCATCGCTCAGAAGTTTGATGGTTCCAAACATCGCTCCTATCCGGGTCGGCCGCCAGTCTCACGAGAAGTAGTGGAATTGATCGTGAGGATGGCGAGAGAGAATTCCGGCTGGGGTTATGACTGGATCGTCGGAGCGCTGGCCAACCTCGGTCATCAGGTTTCAGATCAGACTGTCGGCAACATCCTGCGGCGGCACGGGATCGCGCCTGCACCAAAGCGAAGCCAGAGCACAACGTGGAAGGACTTCATTGCGGCCCACATGGCGGTGCTGGCCGGCGTTGATTTTTTCACTGTCGAAGTGTTGACCTGGCGAGGGCTGGCGACGTACTACGTTTTATTCTTCCTTCATCTGGAGAGTCGGCGTGTGAGCCTGGCCGGCATCACCCGGCATCCCACCGACCAGTGGATGGAGCAGATGGCTCGCAACGCGACCGATGAGAGCTCGGGGTATCTGAATCAACATCGCTACGTTTTGCACGATCGGGACACAAAGTTCTGCGCCTCATTCCGAGCGATACTGGCATCGGGCGGGGTACAAGCGCTGATGCTCCCACCCCGAAACCCGAATCTGAAGGACTACGCTTCACATTGCACCTCTTTCGTACCTGTTGATACGACCTCGTTGGCGGCGCGCCGTTCGGACAGTTTAGTACCCTGGGCTTTACGCGGCGGGTTATCTCCGGGATGCTCATACAGGCAGTCATTCTTGTCGCTGTAAGGATGGCCGCGAAGCAGGCCGTGGCGATGCCATATTCTTACACGTTGCGGAGTGATTCCGAGCACCGCAGCCATCTCCTCAACGGTCAGCATACCTGCTTTGCGTAACCGGTCATAGCGTGTCGTCAAACGGTACTGTTTCCGGATACGCGCAACGATCCGCGCCGAGAATTTCTTTCCTTGCCCGGAACGCATGTCACGCTCGTTGAGTATGGCTGCGATTTGGCCATAGGTGTTGTGTTCGAGCAGCCGGTCAATGTCTCTGACTACTTCGGGGCTGGTTGCCCGCTGCTGCCACGCATTGAGAGGAAGAGGCACGTTAAGGGTTCTGGCAGCCCCCGTTTGGTCAAATTATTCATGCGGCACGGCAGTAATATCTGAGTAAACCACCGAGCCGCTCCTTGCAGCTGACGGAAGACCCGTCGGCATCTTGCAGTTGATCTGGTCGTGGGAACAGAAGGACGTTACTTTTCCCTTGATGATTTCTCTCGACGTGATAATGCTCAATGAATTCGGTCAGTGCACGCTTCAGCGAGCCTTCGCCGAACAGGATCAGCTTCGACAGGCATTCCTGTCTTACGGATCGCACCCAACGTTCGGCGAACGCATTCAGGTTCGGACTGCGCGGTGGCAGCGTCAGGGCTTCGATACCGCCCGCGGTCAGTATCGATCGGAAGGACGCGCAGAACTTCGTGTCTCGATCGTGCAGAACGTAGCGATGTTGACGGAGATCTCCCGAACTCGCGTCTGTCGCATTGCGAGCCATCTGTTCCATCCATGCTTGCGTGGGATGCCGAGTGATCCCAGCAATGCTGACGTGTCGGCTCTCGAGGTGGATGAAGAACAACACATAGTACATCGCCAGACCTTTCCAGGTGAGCACCTCGACGGTAAAGAAGTCGACTCCGGCGAGCACATCCATGTGTGAGCGGATGAAGTCCTTCCAGGTGGTGCTTTGGCTCCGCTTCGGTGCGGGTGCGATGCCGTGGCGGCGCAGGATGTTGCCGACAGTCTGATCTGAAACAACGTGGCCCAGATTAACCAACGCGCCAACGATGCGGTCATAGCCCCAGCCGGAGTTCTCTTTAGCCATCCGGACGATCAGGTCGGTAACCTCGCGGCTGATCCGAGGTCGACCCGGATACGGACGGAATTTCGACCCATCGAACTTCCGAGCGATGAGCCGCCGATACCACGCAAGAATCGTGTCCGGCTTTGCCACGCACGCGACGTCTTTCCACACTTTGCGGCCGAGCCGCTTGCCGATCTCAGCGAGTGTGGACCTCTCCGGATCCGAGAGCCGCAGTCGCGTCGGGAGATGCGCTCTCAGGATGCGGTTCTCGGCAGCCAGGTACTCGTTTCGCAGCAGCAACTCTTGATTTACCAGCCCGGTGACGTATGCCAACACGCGTGCCCAGTTGTTGCCCTTCATGTCGGTTGTCCATCATCGCAGGTGCCGCTGCTGAATATTTTGACTATAAGGGGTTGCCGGTGAGGACGCCCCGGCGAAGATGGCTAAGATCAGGAACGGAACACCGCGCATCCGCGTACTAATTTAGCGTAGACGGAACAGCCTTGGGGTCAACGCCACAGCAGCGATTTCGCCGTTCTCCGTTCCAGTGCATGTAAGGGCGGAGTTAACTGAAGCAAAGCGGCTATTTCCGACGCATCCGTCACCTCTTACGCGAGCGCACGTCGCAGTTGCAGCAGGAACTCTTCCACGCAGGCCGGACGCTGCTCAGGCTTCGGCGCGAGCGCCGACTGAAAGAATTCTTCCAAACGTGCTTGCTGTCCGTTATTTCCGCTCGCAGTATTGACAGGGCGCGCGGATAGCATCTCTTGTGTCACAACAGCTAGAGCCCACAGATCCCAGGACGGCTGGGCCGCTCCGCCGCTCGCCTGCTCCGGTGACATGTATTTTGGCGTACCCATCACCATCCCCGCTGCTGTGCCTGCCAGCGTTTGTGTTTCGTCGGAACACGGAAGAAAGGTCGCTAATCCAAAATCGAGCACTTTCGTGACCTCGCGTTCCCCGCCAACACGGGCCAGGAAAATGTTCTCCGGCTTGAGG
>JACMLA010000332.1 GCA_014379815.1 Bryobacteraceae bacterium
CGTGGCCGCACTGTTTGAACTACTGCTTGTTAACCCGGACTTGCTGCCTGCGGGTGCTGCGGATGAGCCGCAGATTCCCGTCCACCGGCAGGTCTGCGACTACATCGCGGGCATGACGGACGGATACTTTCGGCGGGTGCATGCCGAATTGCTGGGCTCAATCCTTGTCCCCGCGCCTCAGTCCTTGTCCCGCGTCAGGTAGTTGGTGAGTTCCACTTTTCGCACACCGTAAACCTTTTCGATCTGCCGGCAGACTTCACCGGCGAGTTGCTGCGGAGTATCGTGTTCGTCGTGATCGATGACTACCTTGATGTAGAGGTCACTGCGGGCCATGACTTCAGGATACGTTCTTTCCCGGTATGTAACGATAAATGGAGCGATGGATTTGCCCGCGATTCCCCGTCTGTGCGCGATCTGCGGGAAACGGAAGCCCAAACGATTTTGCCCCGGAGTTCATGGCGACATTTGCCCCTTGTGCTGCGGCACCGAGCGCGAAGTTACCGTGCACTGCCCTCTCGATTGTGTGTACCTGCAAGAGAGCCGCAAGCATGAGGTCCCACCACAAGTAGACGCCCGCGACGTGCCCAATGTGGATATCAAGGTCGATGAGGCATTTCTCCACCGAAATGAACCGCTATTGATTTTGCTGGCGTCGGCTATGGCACGCGCCGCTCTGATACCGGGAAGCGGCATCGTAGATTCGGACGTGAAGGCCGCGCTGGATTCGCTGATTCGGACCTGGCGTACCTTGCAAAGCGGCCTGGTCTACGATGCGCGTCCAGACAATCCCATTGCAGGCCGGTTGTACACTGCGGTGCGTGAGAGTATCGAAGAAATCCGGCGCAAGCTCAGCGAACACGGTCAGACACTGCGCGACTCCGATATCCTCGGCGTGGTTGTCTTTCTGCAGAGGCTCGAATTGCAGCACAACAACGGGCGTCTGAAAAGCCGGGCGTTTATCGACTTTTTACGAGCCTTCTTTCCCGCCGCCAAACCGAGCGACAACATCGTATCGGGTGATCAGCCCGGTTCAGGCCTGATCCTCACGCCATGACAGCCATCGTTGTATTCGCACACGGTTCCAGCGTTGAGTCTGCCAATGAGGGAGTCCGCCGCATGAGTGCGGAAATGGCCGCGAGAGGCGGATTTCCTCTGGTCGAGACGGCGTTTCTGGAGATGGGCAAACCCGACTTGCCCGGCGCGGTGGCTTGTATGTGTGCGGGAGGGGCGAAGCATATTCTCGTGGTTCCATTCTTCCTCACTCTTGGCATCCATCTCAGGCGTGACCTGCCTGGCATCGTCGACGAGTTGCTGCGCATCCATACAGGTATAACGATCGAAGTTACGGACCCTCTGGAAGGCCATCCGGCACTGGTGGATGTCATGGTCGGTCGTGCGAAGGACGCTCTTGGAAAGCAAACAGGCCAGGCTCGTTGAGTCGAAGCTGATCGCTCCAGACGTGAGGCACTTTGTGTTCGATGTGCCGACGCTGGAACATCTGCCGTACTCCGCGGGTCAATTTGTTTCGCTCACGCGTGACGTGGAGGGCAAAAAGATCACGCGAGCCTATTCGACAGCGTGTCCCTCCGGAGGCAACCGGTTTGAGCTGTGCCTGAACCGCGTGAGTGACGGAATCTTTTCTCCGTTCCTGTTTGATCTGAAGCCAGGCGAGACGGTGGAGATGAAGGGACCGCTTGGGTACTTTACCTGGCGCGATCCTGTGAGCGACTCCATACTGGTAGCCACCGGCACCGGAATTGCACCATTCCGGGGCATGGCAGTGGAGTACCTGCGGAGGGGCGGGACACAGGAAATCACGCTGATCTTTGGCGTACGGCTGGAAGAATCGCTGCTGTACCGGGACGAGTTCGAGCAGCTGGAACGCGACTACGCCAACTTCCATTTCTGGCCCACGTTGACGCGGCCGCCGGAGAGCTGGACCGGAAGAACGGGCCGGGTGCAGCAGTACACGCTCGAGGTGCTGGGAGAACGTCGTGACATGGATGTCTACATCTGCGGCATGAAGGCAATGGTCGACGACTTACGAGGGCAGCTAAAGGCGCTTGGGATGGACCGCAAACGGACTATCTTCGAGAAATA
>JACMLA010000333.1 GCA_014379815.1 Bryobacteraceae bacterium
CGGCGTATTCTGGGCACTCCGACTCCACCTCCGCCTGCCAATGCGGGATCGATTCCGGCAGATGACAAGATGTTCGGCGGAATGTCGGTAAAGGAACGGTTAGCTTCGCACCAGCGAAATGCCACATGTGCAAGCTGTCACTCGCGAATCGACCCGCTCGGTTTTCCGCTCGAGAAATACGATTCGGTCGGACGCTGGAGAAACACGTACTCCGACGGCAAAGCAATCGAGGATTTCAGTGCTACGGCTGATAAGACCGAGATTGCAGGTGTAGACGGGCTGTTGAAGTATCTGCGAACTCAAGAACCGCAGGTGCTGAAAACGATGTCGTACAAGCTGATCGGATATGCGCTTGGCCGCACGGTATTGGCTTCGGACCAGCCACTGGTGGACAGCCTGGTTAACGCAGGTGGCGACGCAACCTTCGCGCAACTGGTAACGGGAATCGCGACAAGCAAGCAGTTCCGATACCGGCGGGAACGGGAAGCACTGGAAACGTCGGTGAAAACGCAGCACACATCAGTAGGACCAGCGATCCGGCAGACTGCGAAAGAGGGCGGTGGAGAATGAGAAACATGGACAGAAGTACGAACAATCCTGGCAGTTCGCGACGCCATTTTCTTCGGGGCGCTGGTGTTGCACTCGCACTTCCGTGGATGGAGTCGTTGCCACTGTTCGCCGCTGATGCTGCCAAAAAGGGTGCTTCAAATAAGCCCCCTGTGCGGTTCGCTACTCTTTACTTTTCAAACGGCGTCGAGCCGGCACACTGGTGGGCGAAGGGCAGTGGTGCTTCGATGGAGGTGGGCCCGGGATTAGCTCCGCTGGCGCCTTACCGCGAGGACTTTACGTTTCTGCGCGGGCTGTATAACCAGCAGGCGATGATCTCGACCAGTCCGCATCTTGGCAGGATGCCCAACATCTTCTCGGGGGCTCCTGTCAGTCTTGACCCCAACGATATACGGGTCGGTACGACATTCGATCAGGTGATGGCCAGTCAGATCGGGGGCCAGACTTCGGTGCCAAGTCTTGTGCTTGGAATCGAGCCGAACGAGCTAAGGCTTGAAGATGGCGTGTCTATGATTTACGGCTCCTGCGTATCGTGGGCCACGCCAACCAGACCGGCTACCAAGGAAATTTATCCCTCCCGTGCCTTCGATCTTCTGGTCGGGGATGGCAGTGGACGCAAACTAGATCGCAGCATTCTTGACGCCGTGCTCGCCGACTCGAGCGACATACAGCCCAGGATCAGCCGTAACGATAAATCCAAGCTGGACGAGTACTTTACCTCTATTCGCGATATTGAGAAGCGCATTGACCGGGCCTCCAAAGAAGAACGGCTCGAGGGGTGGAGGCCGACTCTGGCCAAACCCGACATGCCTCGGCCGGCTAACGAACTTCCGCAAAACGTTCCCGATCACATGAAGCTGATGCTGGACCTTGTGGTGCTTGGGTTCCAGATGGATAAGACGCGGGTTGTGACGTGCATGCTGAACAACGATCTTTCTCAGATGAACTTCGGTTTTCTGAAGGGCGTCCAGGGCGCTCTGCACCTCGATCTGACGCACAACGGGAAGGCTCCTGCAGCTGAGGCGATGTACCTGAAGACGAACCAGTTTCACTCGGAGCAGTTCGCCTATCTGATCAGGCGCATGAAAGAAATCGACGAAGGCGGACAATCGCTGCTGGATAACTCGATGCTGTTGATGTGCTCGAACCTCTTTGACGGTGACACACACAGCGCCGAACAAATGCCAATGCTGCTCGCGGGCGGCGGTGGCGGCTCGCTGAAGCCCGGCCGCGTTCTGGATTACATGGATAAGGGCGATGACAATCGGCGCGCCTGCAGTCTCTATCTTTCGCTGATGGACCGGATGGGTGTGAATCTCGATCGCTTCGGCGATACCGACAAGCGGCTGGTCGACCTTTAGCTCACTGCGCATCACGATAGCCTGAAACACCTACCGATCCATCGACCTCCAACGTACCGTGAAGTTACACACGGTCCTGTTCCTGTGCTTTATACCGCTGCTTTTCGCCGGGGATCAGCCACGTCTCTGGCGTGATCCGGGTCCGGTCGAGAAACTTGACCTGGCCTCCGGACCAGGCGGATCTGCCAACGCTCCTAAAGCTCCCTTCACCTTCGTAAAAGAAGAAAAACGTGGAACTGCGCCGAAAGCGGTCATCATCGACTCTCTCAGGAAGAAGTGGATGGTGAAGTTCGGAGAGGAAGCGAAGGCGGAAGTTTTTGCTTCAAAGATGGCGTGGGCTGCGGGATACCTGGTGCGAACTTCTTATTACGTGGCCTCCGGCAGGATTGAGGGAGTTCCGGAATCAGGACGTATCCGCGACTTCATGGACGAGAAGGGCGCCTTCAACGGGGCACGATTCCAGATGTTTGACAACGAGAGTTTTCACGAAGTTTCAGGTGGGAAACTACTCGATCTCTCTGATAAACGTGAGGACATGCGCGAGTTGAATGGATTGAAGCTCACGCTATTGCTGACTGCGAACTGGGACGTGAAGCCAGCGAACACCGGCACCTTTGAGATCGACGGACAGCGCTACGCAATGGTGACTGACTGGGGCGCCAGCATGGGTGATCCCTCATCGACAAGGCCCGAATTTCGCAAGTGGAATTGTAGTGAATACGATAAGCAAACCGACAGGTTGATTGAAGGGGTAGCAGATGGCTACGTGCAGATGGACTACAAACAATATGCGTCGAGACACGAGCAGACTCTCTCATCAGGTATTCGCGTTGACGATGTGAAGTGGTTCACGGACAGGGTTGGCAAGATAAGCGATCGACAGCTACGCGAGGGTTTGGTGGCGTCAGGCGCCAGCAAGGAAGAGACTGACTGCTTTACCAGTGCTATTCGGAAAAGATTGACCCGATTTAGCTCGGTGGCAGCGGGCAGTAATCCTGGCGACGCTCAGACGGGAACTGTCACCAGGACCACAACGACACGAACAACTATTAAGTAGGTCGCTGCTTCAAGTGAGTCGGCCCACGTTTGCGGCTGATTGGCCGGGTGTGCTAACTTAGCTATTTCGGGGCGAAGCTGGCAAAGCGTCCTGAGTCCCACACCTCAA
>JACMLA010000042.1 GCA_014379815.1 Bryobacteraceae bacterium
ATCCGGGCTCAATCTTAGTGAGATGGATTTGGCGTCCTTGAACGTTCTTTTCAAAGTGTTCTGCGTCTGACCCGGCATCCCCGGCCACACTGCCAGTAAGCGTTCCAGCTTCTTCGATTCGAATGCCCTCGCATATTGCTCGATGGCGACGCGAATGGCCTGGGTTTCCTCATTCTTCTTCTCAGCGTCAGCAGCTTTCAACCTCTCAGCGTCTCTCAGCCTCAACGCTGCTTCCGCTTGCTCCTTCTGCCTTCGCGCAATGTCGTCCTGTTGCTTTCGGATCTCCTCGAGACGGTGGAGCGCCTGTTCGGAAAATGTGCCGGTTGGATGTTTGCGCCGGAAGCTCTCGAGGGCGGTTACATCGCGGCTATCTTTGAGTGACTCCCAGTCGCGTGCATCGGTCGGTGTTACTGTGACCGGGGGCTGCCTTGCAACCTCAACCGGCGCCGTTGCAGGTGTGTAAGGCGGAGCAGATGGCACTTCAGCGGGCGTCCCCTGGAAGCGCCGCAATGGAAGCAGGTTGAAAGCGATTCTGTTCACGCGGGACCTGGCGATTTGCACCTGTTGCGCCGCTGGCGATTCAAAGCCTGGCTTCTCGACGCGAACGGCATACTTGCGCGCAGGGAGCGGAATGCTGATGACTCCCTGCTCCGTCAGCCGGCTGTATCTCCGGTTGTCGATGAACACCACGGTGCCGTCCTGCCGCGTCTGCACCAGCAGTGTTCCAGTGTCGCGATGGGCCTCGAGGAACACAGTCATCGAGGGCGCCGGTCCCGTATTCAAAAGATACACAGGACCATCTGCGCCGCCTACTTTAATTTCGTGAGCTCCGCTGCCCAGAGAATTTATCGCCCTCACTCCTGAACTATTGACCGGAACATTTCGGCCAGCTACTGAAACCGCCCGGGTTGCATCTGCTGTAAACAAGTCTGCCCTCGAATCGAGATTGGCGACCACCAGCGCATCCACTTCCTTCGCAAAGACCTTACCGATAAGATTTGGAAGCCGACCTGGTTCGGATTCGAACTGGAACGATGCTTCTGCGCTTTCAGGGCCTGTGATTTTCAAAGAGTGTCTTCCCGCCGCAATGCCCTCGGCGCGGAATGTTCCAGCCTGCAATGGACCCGCCGGTTTCCCATCGAGCGTAACGGAGCCCGTTTCAAGATTGGTAGCGATTTGAATTTTTGTCAGCAGCGGTGTAAGAGCCATGCTCAGGTTCAGATCCGCAGCGTCTACAGTTACCGCCTGAGATGCCGACTCATATCCCGGTAACCGCGCGGACACTTCGTACTTCCCTCGAGGCAGAGCGAATTTGCAATCAGCCTGCTGACAGGTCTGATCTCCCACGGTCACGATCGCGCCAGCCGGTGAAACTCTGACCAGTACTGAAACTCCGGAGAGAGCCGGTTTCTTATTGGCAATAAAGTACACGCCACCGAAAATCAGTGTGGCCGCGACGGCCGCTATTCCGATGTATTTCGGCAGAAACGAAGCAGGCCGCTGTACCTGCGAAGGTGGCGGTGCCGGCGAAGTTGGGGGTGCCGGCGCAGGTGCCAGTGTAACCACAGGTCTGCTCGTGGGCTTGTCCGTTATGGCGACTTCCTGCTGGGCGGATTCGGCAACTCTCGCGGCGTCCATCTCCTCTCGAACCTTTTCATGCAGAGATCGAATTCCCTCTTCATTCGGGAACCTCTGCATTGCAGGCTGAAGGAGTGCGATCGCTTCTTTATACTTTCTGGAATTAATCAGCGGGCGAGCTTCCCGCGTTATGCGAATGATCTCATCAGCCCGCTCACGTGCGCTTTTGGATTCGTTTGC
>JACMLA010000334.1 GCA_014379815.1 Bryobacteraceae bacterium
ATACGAGACGGCTCAGCAGAACCTGATACTCCTCCGAATCCCGGAAGTTTAGTGGCAGCGTTTGAGCGTCGAGCGCGACGTAGCTGTAGACGACTGCCCGCTCATCGAGGACGGGCTCAAACTCCTGACGCGAATAGTCGAGAAAGTAGAGGAATGATCGGATGACGGCCGAGAGCGGTGGCGCAAAGGCTATCAGCTCGCCACGCCGGAAATCTTCAGAAGATAGTACAGTCGATCGAGCGCCGGAGGTGATGGTTAGCGTTATGCGGCACGGCACGCGCCCTTCCCGGACCTGGCGCCCGCTGGTGGGATAGAGCCGCCTCAGCATCTCGTTGATCCAAAGCACTTGCGAAATGGGTATGTCCCTTTCCTCAACCGCGACAGAAAGGATTCCAATCCCATTGGCGAACAAGAATAATTGAAGACTTGTTACGTTTACCTTTGCACGCCCGCCGTGCGCGTCTTCCGACTCCAGCTCGAGTGTCCGACCCTCTGGAATCGGCAGGATATAAGCGCGAAGCAGAGATTCTTTCTCTCCGGCCTGTGCCCTCGGCTCGATTGCATCGAAGAAGATGCGCCTGACGAATCGGTGGAAGTAAGCCATGTCCTGGTAAGCACGTGAGTCCAGCGTGAAGTCAGTGTATGCATGCCGTTTCCAGGCGCCAAGGTGATCGAACACTGAACGGTACCCTCGATGAACAGCTCCGGCCAGCCAGTCATCGAGGCCATCGAGCCAACTTCGACCCGCTTTCCAGAACTCTGGGTGATCCTCGAGAACGGCTTCCTTATCGATTGAGAAAGGGAGCAGGAAATAGGTGTGCAAATGCTCAGCACGGATCGTCATTGGGATGTGAGGCAGTCAGGAACCATGTGGCTCCGGAAGATATTATCAGGCATAGGCTACACTCGTAGGCTTCAGGCGTCCCAACCATTACATGCCTAGCTGGATTGAAGCTATTATTCTGGGTTTAGTTGAAGGACTTACCGAGTTCATTCCCGTATCCTCGACCGGACACCTTCTCATCGCCGAGCGATGGCTCGGACACAGACCCGACTGGTTCACCGTCTTCATTCAGGTTGGCGCAGCGCTGGCACTCTTGCCATTGTTCTGGAACAAGCTGATCGGACTGCTAAAGAATTATTCGAATCCTGACGAACGCGATTACCTGTTTAAATTGACGTCCGCCTTTCTGATTACCGCTGCAGGTGGGGTGGTGCTCGACAAGATGAACTTCGAGTTGCCGGAGACTGTAGGGCCGGTGGCATGGGCGACGCTTATCGGCGGTTTCGTTATCCTCGCGATTGAGCGCTGGAAGAAGCAGGGGCCCGGTATTCGCCGACTGTCCTGGGGCATTGCAATAGCGTGCGGCGTAGCGCAATTGGTAGCAGCAGTGTTTCCTGGAACCTCGCGTTCCGGTGCAACGATCATGCTTGCAATCGCGATGGGCCTGGCGAGATCCGAGGCGGCGGAATTTTCTTTCATCCTCGGGATGATCACGCTGACCGCTGCCGGCGGGTACAAGTTCCTGGGTGCCTGGAGGCACGGGGAAGTGGCAGGCGCTAATTTGACCGACATTACTTTAGGATTTGCTGCCGCAGCGGTGTTGTCGTTCCTGGTCGTCCGATGGCTGCTGCAGTTCGTTAAGGATCACTCGTTCAACGGCTTTGCTATATACCGTATTTTGTTGGGAGTGGCGCTGCTGGTGTGGGTCGCAAGCTAAAGCCGCGGCTCCGCCGTCAAGGCTCAAAAGTCTTTCGAGATGCCGATCTGTAAACCGACACGCGGACTTCCTTCCAAACGCCCAGTCAAAACCCCGAAGTCAAGAGTGAAGCCCTCCGACACCAGATACTTGCCCCCGACCTGGGTTTGGAGGGCTCCTTTGCCAAGCGACGCGCTCTGAGCAGCGGCGCCATTTAGTTCCAAACCAAGCAGAAGAGTTCGGGTAAGTTGGCGGGTAAAAGATGCCCCGCCTGTGTAGACGACGCCCTGCGCCCTGAGGCCGACAACCCCTGTCAAGGTGTTACCGGAAAGAATGATGCCGTTATTTAAGCGGAACGTCATGTTATCTCCGATCGACTTCTGAACCACGGTGTTGAAGCCATAGTCGGCTACACCGGAGCCTAGTTGCGACGAAGCGTCTCCGGTCGGGGTTTCGATGGCAAAGCTGACGGTCAGCGCCGGCCATCCTGAGTCTGCAACCTCCTGTCGAAAATTCCATTTCAGCGTGAAATTTGTATCTCCGTTTCCAACTGGACGCCGCGGGGCAGTGCCCTCCTGATTGAAAAGCACTATGATCGGGCTGTCTATTCCGAGTTCCAAACCGTTCCACAGGCCATAATTAAGCTGGTAAACCAGCGCATTCTGCCGCAAAGTCGGAAGAGCTGCATCGCCGAGCCGGGCGAATTGATTACTGACCTCAAGGTGGAACTTGCCTCGTTCC
>JACMLA010000335.1 GCA_014379815.1 Bryobacteraceae bacterium
GGATCTGTTTTCCCGAACATACCCATTCTGAGTACAACCTTCTGGTTTGCCTTGAGGGCAGCATTCGCGTGACTCAGGCAGGCGTGTCAGAGATGCTGCAGCCGGGCGACATCCTGCTCGGAAACAGCGGCTTGCCGCACACCAGCGAGTACGCTGTGGGAGGCACCCGAACGGAGGCGATCTCCGTAACAGTTTCGGATACGGTCTTTCTTCAAATGCTCAGGAAGTCCGGAGTTCTGCGCTGGCAGGAGAGCACACGCCCTGCATTTCTTGGTCGCATTCACGACGAAGCTCTGTTGCAGCTGGCGATCTCCGCCTCTGAGGAACTGGACAACCAAACTGGTGGATTCGACATAGTTCTGGATTCGCTGTCCACCCAAATGCTGATCCGGATGATCCGCCTCTGGCCTCGCAGTGGAATCGAAAAAGGCGCCGTAAACGTGAAGCCGCAATTGCCAAGATGGCAGTTTGTCAAGGCTCTCGAATACATGCACGTTTGTGGAAAAGAGCAGTTCAACATCCCCGATCTGGCACGTCGTCTGGGTTCGAGCCCTGTCAGACTCAATCGTCTGTTTCGGGAGTCTGCGGGTATAACACCAGCCCGGTTCTACAACAACATCATTTCGGAACGGGCAGCTGGATTGATCTCGGAAACGGATTGCTCCATCAAGGAGATTGGATTCAAGCTGGGGTTCAAGACGCAGAGTCACTTTTGCGAAACATTTCGCCAATTGACCGGAAGCTCTCCGGCCGCTTACAGGCAGCACGGCCGGGCAGGGCTCGCCGCTTTGCTGCCTACGTCTGAAAGCGACTAACGGGCGTTCATTTCGGTTGTTTTCCGACATCCTTCGCGGGTCAGAATCCGGCCTTAGCCCCCTAGGATTGGGTATGCCAGTCCATTGCTTCGGCATAGCAACGCTCTTCAACTATTCAAGCGGACCGAAACTGCCCTTCATGGCCCTGTTGCTGATTGCAGCTGCATGTTTTCCGGCTCCGGGTCAGCAACTAACGGGCAGCATTGTCGGTGCGGTTACAGACCAGACACCCACATCCATACCGAATGCCGCCGTCGAGATTATTAATGTAGCCACGCAGGCGCGACGCACGACAACAACGAACGCCACTGGCGACTACGAAATTTCCGCTCTGCTGCCTGGCAGGTACACAGTTACTGTCGTTCATCCTGGATTTCAGTCAAAAACCATTAGCAATATTGCGCTTGCGAATGCTGCCCGCCTCAGGGTCGACGTGGAAATGCCGGTTGGCGAGGTAGCCAGTAAGATCACTGTAGCCGCCGCAGAGACACTCATCGAGACGGAAACAGCCCGGATCAATGAGACGTTGACGCCGAGGCAGGTAACGGACCTCCCGTTTAACCAACTCCACAATACAATCAAGCTCGCGCGGTTTATCCCCGGCACGTATGCCGCTGGTGGCGGAGGTTTTGAGTGGACCGGTGCCGGTATGGGCAATGGAACCATCAACCAGGCGATGGACGGCATCACGAGTAACTCCCCGAACAACGGCAACACAGGCGGCTTTCCCGCGTCGCCATCTCTGGACGCCGTGCAGGAAGTCTCCTACACGATGGTGAACCAGACGGCGGAGAATCCTTATGGTTCGACGTTTTCTGTAATCACCAAGTCCGGCAGCAATGAGTATCACGGTTCCCTCTGGTGGTTTCTTTCCAATAACGCCTGGAATGCGAGAAATTTCTTCGCCACCACAGCCCCTGGCGGAGATCCTACTCACCGTTTCGGGGGCACATTTGGCGGCCCTGTTCTCAAGAACCGGTTGTTCTTTTTTGCCGACGTGGCACAGGAAATAGTAAGCCAGCTCCGTCAGTACAACGACACCGTACCGACGCAGAAGCTACGGTCCGGAGACTTCTCGGGCCTCCCGGCAATTCGGGATCCATTGACGAACATTGCCTTCCCAAACAACATCATCCCTGCCTCACGGATCAACGACACCGGGCGCAGGCTTCTTGAGTATTACTATCAAAACCCGACTGTGCCTCGCGACAATAACTTCGGGCTATTCGCTTTCACCGCCAATCCTCCGACGAAGTTTTACCACTACCTTGGACGGGGCGACTATCGCATCAGCGACAAACAGAATCTGATGGCCCGGGTCTCGTTTGACCGATACACGGACGATCTGCAGCTGGCGCCGGCGAACCCGGCATGGGGCTCGTTTCCGCGAACGACGGATACGCTTTTTGTGTCGGTTTCCCATACGTTCGTGCTCACTCCGAACCTCCTTAACGAAGCTCGGTTTGGCACGAGTAAGATTCCTGATTTTTCCAGCGGAACCCTCGACGGACCGGGCGAGGTCGCTAAGCTCGGCCTGACGGGGTATCCGCAAGCGCTGCCACAAGTGGCCAGCCTTCCGGCGCTGAATGTCGCCGGACTCACTTCACTGGCTGCCCCGCGCATCGTGTTAAGCAGTGCTAACTCCCCGTTGTTCCTCGACACGGTGTCGTTTCAGAGACGGAATCAGTCCATCAAGGCCGGTGTGTGGATTCGGAACGCGATGCAGACGACAAACTATCTGCCAGCTTTGCAAGGTGTGTTCGGGACGCTGGACTTCACGGGTGCGTTTTCGGGTAACGGTGTGGCTGACCTGCTGCTTGGCCTTCCGCGTACCACCAGCCGGGTCGCGCAGCCAAACGAGATAACCACGGTCGCGACTGCAATGCACTGGTTCATTCAGGACGAGATCCAGCTTAGCCGCCGGCTGACCCTGACCGCGGGCCTGAGGTTTGAACACAATCCAGCGGCTCGCGAAAGTGTGAGCAATCTCAACTTCGTATTTGACCCTAACTCAGGACGCGTGATTGTTCCTGGTCAGGAGCAACTGAACCGAATCGACCCTAAGGTGCGCGCGGCTGTTCCTTTTGGTCTTGCGTCGGATATTGGCGCGGATACTTCCACCCTGTTGAATCAGCAAACGAAGCAATGGTATCCGAGGGTTGGGCTCGCGTATCGTCCGTTCGGCAATGCCACTACGGTGGTACGCGCGGGCTACGGCATGTATGCTCTCGACAACCTGCTCATCTTCAATCAGACAGGCGGCCCCTACGCCGCGACCCAGACCTTTGATAACTCGATTACAGGTTCCACTGCGCTATTCCAGTTGCCGCGTATTTTCCCGGACACCGCGGAACGGCCCCTCACTCCCGGAAGTCTGAATCTGGAAAGCCAGCAGCGGGAGCGAAAGAGCACGTACTTCCAGCAGTGGAACTTCTCCGTCGAACACGCTCTGAATTCGACAACGTCTCTCCGCGTCTCGTACATCGGGAACAGGACGACGCACCTCCCATTCCGGTATAACCTCAATCAGCCTCGTGCCAGCACTTTGCCATTCGATCAGTCGCGCCGACCGTACCCGCTCTTCCGCGACATTGGGTTGGTGGAGTATCGGGGGAATGCTCAGTTCCACGGGCTGACTACTGTTCTGAGCAAGCGGTTTTCGAGCGGCTTCAGCTACGACCTGGCTTACCTGTTCAGCCGAGACCTCGGAACCGCGTTCATTGCGGCGAGCGGGTTTAACAACCCGGCACTAATCCACAACCGGTACGACTTTAGTGGCGAACGCGGGCCCGCGCCGTTCACTCCCAGACAGCGGTTTACGGCTCAGGTAATCTGGCAGCTTCCCTTCGGCCGCGGACGCATGTTCGCGAACCGGGTTCACAGATCTGTTGACGCGATTGCGGGCGGCTGGCAGCTGAGCGGTTTCACGGCGATTCAATCCGGGCTCTACACTACTCCCATTTTTTCGGGCCCGGATCCTGCAAACACGCAACGATTCAGCGGGCGCGCGAACGTTGTGGGAGAATGGCGAATCCCGGAGGATCAGCGCACACTTCAGAGATGGTTTAATCCGTCCGCCTTTGCGTTACCGGCGCCAGGGACCTTCGGGAATGCGGGACCTTTCAGCATTCAGGGCCCGGGCCGGTGGGTGCAAGATCTGGGAATCTTCAAGGAGTTTTCTCTTCTGGGGGAGAACCGTCTGGTCACCCGTATTGAGGGGACATTCCTGAACGTGTTCAATCATGCGGCCTTCTCGGTGCCAAATGCCAATATCTCTCAGCCCGCGACTCTTGGCAGCATCACATCTACGATCAACGCCGAGGGCGGGGGTGGAAGAAACATGCAGTTCGCACTCCGCTTCCGGTTCTAGGCAAATCAGGGAACACATGCAACGAAACCCGATCCGCGTGGCCGGAATCTTTGCGCTGGCTTGTGCGCTGTACGCGTTCGGTCAGGCATCTGTGCCCGAGTACAACATTTACTACGGGGATAATCATGCGCATACAAGTTACTCCGATGGTATGGGTCGCCGCAACCCGGACGGGACCGCGCCGCCCGGTCGTCGTCCTACCCCTGCAGATGCATTTGCGCAAGCGCGGGCCTCGGGTCTTGCGGACTATTTTGTAGCTTCCGAGCACAGCGGTTATGCTCGTGGGGCTTATTTCAATCTGAACCCTGCGCTGTGGGAATCGGCCCGCAAAATGGCTGACGAAGGCAGCAAAGACGGCGCGTTCATTGCTATTGCGGGACTCGAGTATTCACCGCAAGGGAAGTTTCTGGAAGGTCATATGAACGTCTTCAACACCGGGTCGGAGCTATATCCCGATCCACATCCCCGGGAGGAGTTCTATGACCTCATCGCTAATAAAGACGGAGTCGTGGCCCAATGGAATCACCCGGCATTGCAGTATGACCTGAACAACTTCAAGCAATTTTCAGGATGGACACCGGCTCGAAAC
>JACMLA010000336.1 GCA_014379815.1 Bryobacteraceae bacterium
CCGCGCCTCAAGCCGGTAACGACCCGTCATCTTGTCCCACAGATGTGCTCGGTCGGCCATCGTCTTTCCGCCGATGCTGACTTTGAAGTCATAGCGGACGAAGTGTGCGCGGTTCCAGTTGTCCATGCCGCCCATCGCAGTCGTCATGGCGTTTGCAATTTCGACGGACTTCGCGTCGGATCCCTGGACCGGAAGGAGGGAGACAACGAGGGCGCAGAGCGCAAGTGAATTCTTCACTTTCGGAGTGTATCGTCTTTTCCTTTCGGGGCTTGTAAAAAAACAAAAAGCCCCCGCGACCGGCTGGTCGAAGGGGCTCTTGAAAGGAGCGGAACTATGTCAGAAAGACAGTTTCGCACCGAGTTGCATACTGCGGTTGCCGCCCGCGCCTCGGATGAACCCGAAGTTGCTGTCGTTGAAGTTTGTATTTGGCGTATTGAGCTGCCACCGTGGGGCATTCGGTAAGGCGAATGCTTCGGCTCGGATCTCCATGCGAAAACGCTCCCTGACAACGAACTGCTTGAAAAGGGAGGCGTCGAGGTTGTAGAAGTTGGGTCCGGTGAAGGCGTTACGTCCCACGTTTCCGAAGGTATTAACGGCCGGTGCCGAGAACGTGGAGGTATCAAACCAGGGAGTATCGTTCACGCCTCCAGTCACACGGAAAGGACCATTGATGTTAGGTGTCTGTGCGTTGCCGGGCGCGTTGGTGGCTACAGTGGAAGAAATGTTGAAAGCACTTCCACTCATTAGGGTTAGGATGCCGTTTACCTGCCAGTTTCCTAGAATATTGGAAAGGAGGCCCGAGCTTAAGAAGCCCTTACCCATTCCGAACGGAAGCTCGTAGATATAGCTCTGGACGAAGGTATGGGTGCGGTTGAAACCAGGTCGCGCCCAGTTTCGCTCAGGGTTGATGTAAAACGATGGGCCGCCGTTGTCGTCACCACTATTTGCCATGGCTCGGCTCCAGGTGTAAGCCGTTGTCAGAAGAAAACCATTGGAGTAGCGCTTGTCGAACTTGACCTGCAGACCGTTGTACTCACTGTCGCTGGAAGCGAAGCGGAAGTTGGTATCTACATTGCGGCCGAACCGCGCCGAATAGGGACGCCCAGCTGCACCGGCTCCCAGTCTGAGGCCGGCGTTCAGGTTGTACGGCATCGGAAGGTTGACTCCCCTGTTACCGACATAGGCTGCTTCCATAGTGAAGTTGCCTGGCAACGCACGCTGGTAAGCAAAATTCCACGACTGAACATAACCCTCTCTAAAGTTGGGATTGATGACGTCGTAAACCTGACTGTTCTGCGGATTAGAGATGATTCCATTGGCTGGGGTCGCGGCCACGATAGGCGCAGGAAAGCCGTTATCAAGCGAAGCGATACGTCCGTCCGGCAGAAGGGCGGGACTAAACGCGTTGACGGAGTTGAAGCCGTTGTTTTGCCTGACGGGGAAATTGTAGGCGTACGTGTTGTCTGCGAAGGGGACAAAGCTGATTCCGTAGCCTGCCCGGAACACGTCCTTCTCGGTAAGCCGATACGCGAGTCCAATGCGAGGTGCGAAATTCTTGAAGTTCTTCTTCAGGCCGAGGTCGTTCGGAACATCTCCGTATCCGGATACCCGGAGCTGGTTCAGTTCCGGATCGTAGTTGGAGAACCCACCTTTCAGGCGAGGCGTAGCCGGCTGGTAAAACTCCCAACGGAGACCTGCGTCAATAGTGAGCTTGGGCGACACCTGCCACTTATCGTGTACGAAGAGGAAGTACTGCCACTGGCGCCATGCTGGGAACGCGACCGATAAGTCGCGGCCCGTTTCGGCAGGCACGTCCAGCAGGAAGCTGGCAAAGGCATTCGGGTTGCCCATCGCGGTTGAGGCCGGGCAGCCCGCCGCGCCCGCGCTGTTGCAGCTGGTCTGATTGGCGCGATATCGGAAAGTTCCACGGGGGTTGAATGTCTGAGTCTGGAGAAGATCGTCACGGAGACGGCGGAAATCCAGACCCCATTTGGTCGTATGAGAACCATAAGTTTTGGTCCACTGATTTACCAGATTGAAGTTTGTCTCTGCACGCACCCAGGGCAGCGATGCCGAATATCCGACCAAAGGATTCCCAAGTCCGGTGATGTCGATCTGCGACAAGCCGCTGGTCCATTCGTCGAGGTTGACGCCCGGGATTCCGATCTCCTGCGAAGCGTTGGTTCCGTAGTCCACGTTACGGGCATCGTTGCGGTAGCGATTTACACCGAAGCGGACTTCAGTGATTAAGGTTGGCGAGAAAATATGGTTGTAATTGACTGCTCCATTTTGTGCTTTGAGGACGCCAGTGCCCTGGAAGCCGCCGCCGTGGGGTCCGCCTGCTGCCCCGAAAGATGGTGGATCGAAGGTGACTGGGCGCTGGAAGCTATAGCGGGCACTTAGCCGGTCATTATCTCCGGCATTGTGATCCACTTTCACATCAAAGGAATCGGTATCGGTGGAACGGACCGAGTTGTATTCGTAGTTATTGCCCAGACCGGGGATAAGAGGTTGTGGGATCAGGCCAAGTATCCTCTGGGGAACCTGGCGAATCCGGTTGGCCGGAATGCGATTTCCCGCAAAGGGTACGCGCCCCGAACCATCCGGTAAACCGGTCGAAGGATCGTAGATGATCTGCGGCTCGCCGGAGAAATCGCCGTTTCGCCATGCTGTAGGAGGAACGTTGAACCGGTCGTTCTGCCCCTGACGCTCACTGATTCGCAAATAGTCGCCGAAGAAGAAGGTCCTGTTCTTGATAATCGGACCGCCAATCGTACCGCCGTAATAGTTATACGTAGTCCGGGGCTTCGTAAGTGTCAGAAACTGCTTTGCGGAGAGCGCGCTGACGCGATTGAACTCGTAGACGCTTCCGTGGAATTCGTTGGTGCCGGACTTCAGGGAAACGTTGGTGACGGCGCCACCGGCGCGGCCGAGCGAAGCTTCGTAATTGCTGGTGGTTATGTCGACCGTCTGCAGAGCTTCGATAGGTGGAATGAGAGCTGCCAGCAATCCGGTGCGGTGATTGTTGTCGATGCCTTCCAGCTGAACGTTATTTGCCAGTCGCGACTGGCCGTTCACCTGAGTGGACAGCGATCCCTGCGCGTTAAAGAATACCGAATGAGGGCGAAAAGCGCGCGTTGTCCCGGGAACCAGATTCAGCAAATTCTGAAAATTCCGGTTGGTGCCTACAGGAAGATCAGCCAGCTGCTGTGTCTCG